>NZ_JBRRDR010000009.1:0-121883 GCF_056759755.1 Stenotrophomonas sp. STEN046 | reverse complement strand
GGGGGGGGGGGGGTCGCGCGGTCGCGGGCCGCGCCGCCTCGGGGGGTGCCGGCGGGCGCGCCGGGCGGCCGCGGCCCCCGGCCCCCGCCCGCCGCCCCCCCCCCCCCCGCCACTACCTGACAGGCGTCAGGCCACGTAGATGGTCTTGATGTTCATGAACTCATGGATGCCGTGGTCGGCCAGCTCGCGGCCGAAGCCCGACTCCTTGCTGCCGCCGAACGGCAGCCGGGCGTCGCTCTTGACGATGGCGTTGACGAAGGCCGCGCCGCACTCCATGCGCTGCGCGAAACGCTCACCACGCACCGGGTCGCCGGTCCACACGCTGCCGCCCAGGCCGAAGCGGGTGTCGTTGGCCACGCGCAGCGCCTCGGCTTCGTCGGCAACGCGGATCACCGCCGCCACCGGCCCGAACAGTTCCTCATCGTAGGCCGGCATGCCCGGTGCAACGCTGTCCAGCACGGTGGCCGGATAGCCTGCGTGCGAGCCGGCGATGGGCTCGCCACCAATCAGCACGCGGGCGCCTTCGGCCACGCTGGCCTGCACCTGCTTGTGCAGTTCATCGCGCAGGTCGGCACGGGCCATCGGCGCCAGCGTCGTGCCGTGCGCGTTCGGGTCACCGTATCGGCGTTCGCCAGCAGCCTCGACAAAGCGGCGGGTGAACTCATCGGCCACTGGCTCGACCACGATGAAGCGCTTGGCGGCGATGCAGGTCTGGCCACTGTTGTCGAAGCGTGACTTCACCGCAGCGGCAACGGCCTTGCCGAGGTCGGCATCGTCGAGCACCACGAAGGCATCGCTGCCGCCCAGCTCCATCACCGATTTCTTCAGCTGGCTGCCGGCGTTGGAGGCGATCGAGCGCCCTGCCCGCTCGCTGCCGGTCAGCGTCACCGCTTTCACCCGCCCATCGCGCAGCACGTCGGCCGCCTGGTCGTTGTCGATGTGCAGCACATCGAACACGCCCGCAGGCAGGCCACCGTCGCGACACACGGCCAGGATCAGGTCGGCACACTGCGGCACGTTGCTGGCGTGCTTGAGCAGCGCCACATTGCCGGCCATGAATGCCGGCGCCAGAAAACGGAACACCTGCCAGATCGGGAAATTCCATGGCATCACCGCGAACACGCAGCCGATCGGCTCATAGCGCACATAGCTGCGCTGGGCCTCGGTGTCGATCAGCTGCGGCTTCAGGTAGTCGGCGGCGTGGTCAGCATAGAACTCGCAGGTGCTCGCACATTTCTCGACCTCGGCCAGCGCCTCGGCCTTCAGCTTGCCCATCTCGCTGGTCATCGCCTGCTGCAGGTCGTCGCGACGGGCACGCAGCTGGGCGGCGATCTGCTTGAGGAGGGCGCCGCGTTCCTGCAGCGAGCGCTCGGCCCAGTGCGGGAACGCGTCGGCTGCCGCGTGCAGCCGCTGCTCGATGTCGGCAGCACCCATCAGCTCATGGCGGTAGGTCACCTGGCCGGTAGCCGGATTGACGATCTCGACGGTCATTGCGGGGTCTCCATCAGGTAGACCCCCATTGTGCGCCGGCCGCCGTGAGCCGGATGTTGCCGGATCAGTGCGGATCCAGCGCCTGCCGTCTCAGCCGTTGTCCTGACGGGCCAGCTGCAGGTCGCGCTGGCGCCGCTTCTCGGCGCGGGCATTGATGTACCAGCCGATCACCGCGGCGATCGACACTGCAGACACCAGCAGCGTGGCCAGCGCATTGATCTTCGGACTGATGCCCATGCGCACCGAGGCGAACACCTTCATCGGCAAGGTGGTCGAGCCCGGGGTGGCAACGAAGCTGGCCACCACCACGTCATCCAGTGACAGGGTGAACGCCAGCAGCCAACCGGCCACCAGCGCAGGCGCGATGATCGGCAGGGTGATGCGGCCGAATACGGTCAGCCGGCTCGCACCCAGGTCCATCGCGGCTTCTTCCAGCGACAGATCCATTTCCTGCAGGCGCGAGGACACCACCACCGTGACGAAGCACAGGGTGAAGGTGACGTGGGCGATCCATATCGTCGCCAGGCCGCGCGCGGGGAAGCCGGGAATCGCCCCCATCGAAGCCAGCAGCGCCATCAACGAGAAGCCCAGGATCACATCCGGCATCACCAGCGGTGCGGTCACCAGCGCGCCGAAGAACGGCTTGCCACGGAAGCGCTTGAAGCGGGTCATCACCATCGCCGCCAGCGTGCCGAGCACGGTGGCGGTGCAGGCTGTCCAGAACGCCACCACCAGGCTGGTCCACATCGCCTCCATCAGCGCACGGTCGGCGAACAGATCGCTGTAGGCGCGGGTGGAGAACCCGGCCCAGACCATCGCCAGCCGCGAGCTGTTGAACGAGTAGAACATCAGCAACAGGATCGGCAGGTACAGGAAGGCGAAACCGAGCAGCAGCACGCCCAGCCCAAGGCCCTTGGCGGTACGCGGGCTCATGCCTGCTTCCCTTCCAGCAAGCGCTGCTGGGACCGGTTGAACAGCAGGATCGGCACCAGCAGCAACAGGATCATCGCCACCGCCATCGCCGAGGCACCCGGCCAGTTGCGGTTGTTGAAGAATTCATTCCACAGCTGGCGACCGACCATCAGCGTTTCCGAGCCACCCAGCATTTCCGGAATCACGAATTCGCCGATCGCCGGGATCATCACCAGCATGCAGCCGGCGATGATGCCGGCCTTGGACAGCGGCAGGGTGATGCGCAGGAACGCCTGCCATGGCTTGGCGCCCAGATCGTAGGCCGCTTCCAGCAGACGGTGGTCGTGCTTGACCAGGTTGGCGTACAGCGGCAGCACCATGAACGGCAAGTAGCAGTAGACGATGCCGATGTAGGCCGCGGTCGGGGTGTCGATCAGCTGCAGCTTGGGCAGGCCCATGCTGGTCATCAGGCGCTGCAGGCCGGTGTACTGCAGGAACTGGTCAAGCAGGCCGTTGCGGTCCAGGATCGCCTTCCAGGCATATACGCGGATCAGGAACGAGGTCCACGACGGCAGCACCACCAGCATCATCGCCACGTTGCGCGCAGCCGGTGACAGGCGGGCGATGGCATAGGCCATCGGGTAGCCGATCAGCAGCGTGAGAAAGGTGGAGATGGCAGCGATCCTGATCGAACTCAGGAACGCCTGCGCGTAGATCGAGTCGCGGAACAGCGCCAGGTAGTTCTCGAGATTGAGCTTGAGCGAGAACGCGCCATCCACGTACTGCAGCAGCCAGGTATACGGCGGCGAGCCGACCCGGCTGTGCGAGAAGCTGATCATCAGCACGATCAGGAACGGCACTGCAAAGAACAGCAGCAGCCACAGGTACGGAATGCCGATCACCGTGCCACGCAGCCCCGGCAGCCAGCGCTTCAGGCCCGCCGTGCTCATGAGGTCAGCACCACGCCATCGTTGTCGCGCCAGTGCACCCACACCTCATCGCCCCAGGTCAGGCCATCGCTGGCCCAGCGCTGCGAGTTGGCGAAGTTGGCCAGCACCTTGGCGCCGCTGGGCAGCCGCACGTGGTAGACCGAGTGGCTGCCGAAATAGGCGATGTCCTCGATCACGCCCTGCGCCTTGTTGGTGTGCCCTTCCGGCTCGTCCTTGCCGATCATCACCTTTTCCGGGCGCAGCGCGAAGGCGACCGGCTGCCCTTCGTAGCAGGTGATGCCATGGGCGATGTAGATCGGCGCCGGGAACAGCGGGGTACGCACGGTCACGTACTCCGGCAGATCCTCGTCGATCACGCCGTCGAAGGAATTGACCGAACCAATGAAGCCGGCCACGAAGCGGTTGGCCGGCTGCTCGTAGACTTCATCCGGCTTGCCGACCTGCTGGATCCAGCCGGCATCCATCACCGCGATGCGGGTGGCCATGGTCATCGCTTCTTCCTGGTCGTGGGTGACCATCACGCAGGTCACGCCCGAGGATTCGATGATGCTGACCAGTTCCAACTGCATCTGCGAGCGCAGCTTCTTGTCCAGCGCGCCCATAGGCTCGTCCAGCAGCAGCAGCTTGGGGCCTTTGGCCAGCGATCGCGCCAGCGCAACGCGCTGCTGCTGGCCACCGGACAACTGGTGCGGCCTGCGTGCACCCAGGTGGACCATCTGTACCAGTTCCAGCATCTCGCCCACGCGCCGGCTGATCGCATCCTTGGCCATCCCGTCCTGCTTGAGGCCGAAGGCGATGTTCTGCTCGACCGTCATGTGCGGGAACAGGGCATAGGACTGGAACATCATGTTGACCGGCCGCTGGTACGGCGGCAGCGCGTCCAGGCGCTGGCCATCGAGGGTGATGCTGCCCTTGGTGGGCGTCTCGAAGCCGCCCAGGCAGCGCAGCAGGGTCGACTTGCCACTGCCGGAACCACCCAGCAGGGCAAAGATCTCGCCCTTGCGCACGTCCAGGTTGACGTCGTCGACGGCGACGAAGCCATCGAATTCCTTGCGCAGGTCGCGGATGGAGAGATAGCCGGGCGCACCGTTCGTGTCGACGACGGTGGCTTCCGGCTGGGCTTCAACGGGCATGGGGGCTCCGGGAGCGGGCGGTGGACAGCGGGCGCCATTCTAACGGCCGGGGGCCGATGGGGATATGACGGGTGTGGGCGGCACCCACCGGGCCGGGGGATCTGCAGATCTGGTGGGGGCCGACCGTTGGTCGGCCCTGCCGGGAAAGCATGCCGACCAACGGTCGGCACCCACCTGCCAGCCAGCCCCTAGCGGCCGGTCTTCACCTCGGTCCACAGCCGGGTGTAGAGCTTGTCGGTCTCCGGCGTGTTGATCGAGTAGGTGAACATCTTCTCGGCCACGTCGGCCGGCGGGTAGATGGTCGGATCGGTGCGGATCGCCTCATCCACCAGCGGCGTCGCGGTCGGTACCGGGTTGCCGTAGTGGATGAAATTGGTATTGGCCGCGGCGACCTTCGGCTCCAGCAGGTAGTTGATGAACGTGTACGCCGCTTCGGGATGCTTGGCGTCCTTCGGGATCGCCAGCATGTCGAACCACTGCGGCGCGCCTTCCTTCGGAATCGAGTAGGCCACATGCACGCCATTGCTGGCTTCGGCCGCGCGGTCACGGGCCTGGATGATGTCACCCGACCAGCCCACCACCAGGCAGGTACCGCCGTTGGCCAGCGAGCCCACGTACTGCGAGGAGTGGAAGTTCTGCACGTACGGGCGGATCGACTTCAGCAGGTCGGCCGCCTTCTGCAGCTCGGCCGGGTCGCCGCTGTGCGGGTCCAGGCCCAGGTAATGCAGCGCGATCGGGATCATGTCCGCCGGCGTGTCCAGGATGGTCACGCCGCAGTCCTTCATCTTGCTGATGTTCTCCGGCTTGAACACCAGGTCCCAGCTGTTGGCGATGTCGGCGCTGCCACCGAAGCGCTCCTTCAGCATGTCCACGTTGTAGCCGATGCCGGTGGTGCCGATCATGTAGGGCACGCCGTACTGGTTGCCCGGATCCTGGGTGGCGATGCGCTTCATCACCGCCGGGTCGAGGTTGGCCAGGTTGGGGATCTTCGACTTGTCCAGCGGCAGGAACACGCCCGCCTGGATCTGCCGGCCGAAGAAGTTCAGCGTCGGCACCACCACGTCGTAGCCGCTGTTGCCGGCCAGCAGCTTGGTCTCGACCATCTCGTCGCTGTCGAACACATCGTAGGTCACCTTGATTCCGCTCTCCTTCTCGAAGTTCGGAATGGTGTCCTCGGCGATGTAGTCGCTGTAGTTGTAGACGTTCAGGACCTGGCTGTCCTGTCCGCCGCCGTTGCCGCCGCCACAGGCGGAAAGCATGGCGGAGGCCAGGCCGAGCGTGAGGATACGCAGCTTCATCGGGTGCTCCAGAATGCGGGAAGGGGGGCCGGCCGGGCCGGCGACGGGTGCCAGCCTACCCCCCGGCGACGGATTTTTCTATTCGCGCCCTTCACACGTTCAGCAGCAGGAACTCGCGTTCCCACGAACTGATCACGCGGAAGAACGTCTCATATTCCTTGCGCTTGACCGAGATGTAGGCGCGGCAGAAGCGCTCGCCCAGCAGCGCCTGCAGTTCGCTGCACTGCTCCAGCCCGTCCAGCGCCTCACCCAGCGAACGCGGCAGGTCGTAGCCCAGTTCCTTGGCGCTGCCGGTCACCGGCGCATCCGGTGCCAGCTGCTCGCGGATGCCCAGCAGGCCGCAGGCCAGGGTCGCAGCCATCGCCAGGTAAGGGTTGGCATCGGAACCGGCGAAGCGGCTTTCCACCCGCATGTTCTCCGGCGTATCCAGCGGCACCCGCAGGCCACAGGTACGGTTGTCGAAGCCCCAGTGCACGTTGCTCGGCGAGACCTCGCCAAACACCAGTCGGCGGTACGAATTCACGTTCGGCGCGAAGAAGGCCATGGCCATCGGCACGTACTTCTGCAGCCCGGCCAGGTAATGTGCGAAGAGCGGGCTGAAATCTTCGCCGCCGTGTTCGCCGGTGAACACGTTCTGGCCATCGCTGATGCGCAGCAGGCTCTGGTGGATGTGCATCGCACTGCCCGGCTCGTTCTCCATCGGCTTGGCCAGGAAGGTGGCATACACCCCGTGACGCATCGCCGATTCGCGCATGGTGCGCTTGAACAGGAATACCTGGTCAGCCAGGTCCATCGCGTTGGCGTGGGTGAAGTTGACTTCCAGCTGTGCCGCGCCGGATTCATGGATCAGCGTATCCACGTCCAGCTTCATCGCATCGCAGTAGTCGTACATCAGGTCGAGGATCGGATCGAACTCGTTGACTGCATCGATCGAGTACGACTGCCGCGCCGTTTCCGGGCGCCCGGAACGGCCCGCAGGCGGCAGCAGCGGAAAATCGGGGTCGGTGTTCTTCTGCACCAGGAAGAATTCCAGCTCCGGTGCGACCACCGGCCGCAGGCCGAGTTCGGTGTAGGCATCGAGCACCCTGCGCAGCACGTTGCGCGGCGCCAGTTCGTGCGGCTCGCCGTTCTTGGTGTAGCAGTCGTGGATCACCTGTGCGGTGGGATCGGTCGCCCATGGCACCATGCGCACGGTGTCCGGGTCCGGGCGCAGGATCATGTCCGAGTCCGACGGCGAGGTCAGGTCGTAGTAATCGTCTGGAAATTCGCCGGTGACGGTGGTGGCGAAGATGCCCTCGGGCAGGCGCGTGCCGTAGTCGTGCGAGAACTTGTCGGCCGGAATGATCTTGCCGCGCGCATTGCCTGTGATGTCCGGCACCAGGCACTCGACCTCGGTGATCCGTCGTTCCTTCAGCCAGCGCAGCAGGCTGCTTTCCTGCGGAGGTGTGGGCGTGGCCGTCTTGCGCGGGCGCGTTCGGGAACTCATGGGGCTTCCAGTCGGTCGGGGTGGTGCTGCCGGCAAGCTTGGCCGAATGCACGAAAAATTGCGTGATAGAACGGCGTATCCATGACACGCCACTCCGGATGCCACTGTACGCCCAGTACGAAGCGATGGTGCCGGCTGCGTGCGGCTTCGATCAGGCCGTCATCGGCCCAGGCTTCGGCCTGCAGGCCATCAGCCAGCCGGGCAATACCCTGGCCATGCACCGAATTGACCTGCGCCCTGCCCTGGCCATGCCACTGCGCCAGCCAGCCCCCATCGGCCAAGGTGATCGCATGCGCAGGCCCGTACTGCACCTCCACCGCCGCAGCAGGATCTTCGCGATGGTCGGCCAGGCCCGGTACCACGTGCAGCTGGGGATGCAGGCTTCCGCCCAGAACCACGTTCAACTCCTGGAAGCCCCGGCAGATCGCCAGCACCGGCAGATCCAGTGCCAGCGCCTGCTGCAGCAGCGCGAAGGCGTTGCCATCACGTGCCGGGTCGTGCAGGTTGCCGGCCCACGTGCGGCCGCCGTCGTAATGCTGCGGCTCGATGTTGCTCACCGCACCGGTCAGCAGCAGGCCATCCAGGCCGCGCAACCAGTCGATGGCCGGCAGCGGCGGCTGCAGGCTGGGCAGCAGCAGCGGGGTGACCTGCGCGGCGTCGGCCAGCGCGCGGATGTACTTATCACCGGCCATGGCGAAGCGATGGTGGCCGAGCACGGTACTGTCGGTGGGCAACCCCACCCAGGGCTGGCGGCGCATGGAAAACTCCGTGGCGTACCGACACGTTACCCGCCGCCCGGCGAAAGCAGCAAGTCATCGCCATCACGCCACGGCTGTCACGCATCGGCGAAACTACGCAGGTGAACGCTGATCGTCCTCCCCCGCTCCGACCTGCTGGCCTGCGCACGCGAGGTGCGCGGTGAGCACGTCCTTCCCGCCCAGCTGGTATGCCAGCAGCCTGCCCGAGCCACCTGCGCTGGCGCCGCTGCGCGGCGAGATGCAGGCCGATGTGGCGGTCCTCGGCGCCGGCTACACCGGCCTGACCGCTGCGCTGGAACTGGCCCACCGCGGTTACCGCGCGGTGGTGCTGGAAGCGCAGCGGATCGGCTGGGGCGCCTCCGGACGCAACGGTGGCCAGGCGCTGGTCGGCTATGGCTGCGAGGTGGACGAGCTGGAACGGCAGCTCGGGCGTGACGACGCGCGCCACCTGTTCGACTGGTCACGTGACGCGGTGCAGGCGATGCGCACGCGCATTGATCGCCATGGCATCGACTGCCATTGGGTGGAAGGCCACGCCAGCGTCGCCATCCGCGAACGGCATGAGCGTGAACTGCGCGCCAACTGCGAGCACCTGCAGCGCCACTACGACTACCCCATGAAGTGGTGGAACCATGACGCCCTGCGTGCCCGGTTGGACAGCCCGCGCTATCGCGCCGCGATGTTCGATCCGCTCAGCGCGCACCTGCACCCGCTGGCCTATGCCCGAGGGTTGGCCGATGCGGCGCGCGCGGCCGGCGTGGTCATCCACGAAACTTCCGCAGTGACCCGCGTGCAGCGCGGGCCGCAGCCCGCCCTGCACACCGCGCAGGGCCGGGTGCGCGCCACGCATCTGGTCGTGGCCGGCAATGCCTGGCTGCAGGGCCTGCTGCCCGAGCTTGAGCGACGGATCATGCCGGTCGGCACCTACATCGGCGCCAGCGCACCACTGGGCGCCGAGCGCGCACGTGCCCTGATCGGCAACAACATGGCGGTATCCGATACGGCATGGGCGCTGGACTACTTCCGCCTCAGCCACGACCACCGCCTGCTGTTTGGCGGGCGTGCCAGCTATTCGGCACTGCCGCCGCCCGGCCTGCACCAGGTGATGCAGCGGCGCATGCATCAGGTGTTCCCGCAATTGGCCGATGTACCGCTGCAGCAGGTGTGGGGCGGCTATGTGGACATCACCCGCAACCGCGCCCCGCATTGGGGCCGGCTGGACGGCAACCTGTACTTCGCTCAAGGGTTCTCCGGCCATGGCGTGGCCGCGGCAGGGCTGGCGGGTGAGGTGATCGCTGCGGCCATCGCTGGCCAGAGCGAGCGCCTGGACGTTTTCCAGCGCCTGCAGCACGCGCCGTTCCCGGGCGGACGCCTGCTGCGCATGCCGCTGCTGGTGGCGGCTATGTCGTGGTACAAGCTGCGGGATGCGCTGTGGTGATGGGTGCCGGGCCAGTCGTAAGGCGACCCTGAAGACGCATCCACCCTGCCGCAAGGCGTGACGCAATTCTCATTTGACCGGCCGATCATCCGGATAATTGCATTCTCCGATTCATGCCGATACCGTCCCAGTGAACCGGGTCCCGCGGCGAATGGATGCTGACAGGGAACGTACTGTAGGGAGAGTGCGATTGAACTGGTGGAATGAGGGACTGCAGCTGAAGCTGCGCATTCGTCCGGCGGGGCTGGTCCTGACCGTGTTGTACGCCATCGCATGCTGGGCATCGCGCCAGGTGTCGCTGGACCAGTTCTATCTGCCCGCCGGTGTCCGTGTTGCCGCGGTGCTGCTGTGTCCACCGCGCCTGTGGCCTTACCTGCTGCTGGGCGAGTACGCCTACTTCGCGCAGATGCGCCTGCCGATGGTCGACAAGTACGGGCTGTCCTGGGTGGTGCTGGGTTCAGCGCTGCTGATGCCGGCGGTGATGCTGATCGTGCACGCACATCGAAAAATGATGGCGACCACCCGCAACGCATGGCTGATTTCGGTCGCCGCTGTTTCAGCGCTGGTGGTCACCACGCTCAATCTGGCGCTGGCGCACCTGCTCTGGCCCACGCCGCCGGAAATGCCGGTACTTGCCAGCATCGCGCGCTTGGTCGTCGGTGATTTCATCGGCATCCTGACCCTTGCACCATTGGCGCTGCTGTGGACACGGCGCACCAGCAACAGCCGATGGACATCGGGCTTCGCACCGCCAGCGGTCGCGGCGATGGCGCTGATGGCCATGCTGGGCCTGTATGCCGCATGGCTGCCATCGGACGAGGCCAACGCCAGGACCTCCATCCAGCTGCTGATGGCCTTGCCGGCCGTGGTGCTTACCTGCCTGTACGGCTGGCGGGGCGCGGCGATCGGGGTGCCCGCGCTCAACCTGATCATCGGCCTGACCACCATACCCAGCGCACACACCGGCGCCTTCGATGCCACCGCCTTCGCATCGCAGCAGATCATGGCAGTCACCGGCGCGGCGCTGCTGGTACTGGGTTCGCGCATTACCCACTACTACCATCGCTCACGCCTGGGCGAGGTGGGTGAACGGGATGCACTGCGGCATGCACGCAACTCACTGGTGGCAAGCGAGCTTGACCTTCGCGAACGTGCGCGGCATCTGAGGAAGCTGGGTGACGGCATCGATACCTCGCTCAGCGAAGTGGTGAACTGGCTCAACGCACAGGGTCACCCGACCATTGCCAACAGCCTGCTGCATCTCGCCTCGGTCCATTCGCGACAGTTCCGCGAGCAGACCAGCATGGTGTATCCGGCCGCACTGGAGCATCTGGGACTGTATGTCGCCCTGCAGGCCGGTGGCGTGCGTGAAACCTGGGAACTGAGCCATCGCGTGATGCGCCCTCGCCTGCTCGGCGATCCCTGCCAGCTCAGCGTCGGCCTGCAGCTGGCGGCCTACCGCACGCTGACCGATGCCGTTTCATTGCTGCTCAACAGTGAAGCCGGGCAGATCAGCGTGCGCGTGCGATGCGGCCGGGTCGGCCCCCGCCGCGGCATCCTGATGTCTGTGGCGCTGCTGGACGGCTATCGCGCCTTGTCAGCGGAAACCACTGCCGCCGCAGTCGAACGCCTGGCGGGCCGTGCCCTGGCCTATGGCGGCTCGGTGCACCCCCAGCGCAACCGGATCCGGGTGGTAATGATGGAAACCGGGGCGCCGGCATCCCTCGGCCTGTCCTCGTTCCATCCGACGGACCACGTGGCCGCCTTCGGACAGGGCAGATCGCAGGCACAGACCTGAAAGCGGCAGCGGCGCCGGATCCTGCCGACGCCGCCACCTCCCTCGACGGGCCGTCAGGGGCGTTCAACCGCCCAGACAACCTCATCGCCGCTGCGATAGCGGATCAGCGAGAAATCGCTGCCGCGATAGATTTCCGAGCGGTTGGCAGCGGCCGGCGTCGCGATGCGCTGCTCGGGCAGGGACACCCGGGCAGTGCTGTTGCCGGCAGGCAGCACGAAATAGGTGCCGCCCGCATTGCCGATGATCAGGTGCACGGCCCCGGCCAGGTCATTGACCTGCAGGTAGGTGATTCCATCGCGCTGGAATCCATACAACAGCCAGTTGGGATCCTGGCTGAGATTGGCGGCGACGGGAGCTGCCTGGCCCAGTCCAGCGGTGGCCAGTGGCTTTCCGTGGAAATCCGACGGGCCGCCGGCAAAGGCAGGCGCTGCTGCAAGCATCAGGATTCCAGTGGCTGCACCAAAACGTGAGAATCGCACAGTGACCTCCAGGTCGAAGTTGATGTCGGGAACCTCCCGGCGATACTAACCGCTTCCCGCGCGATGATTTGGTATTGCGGCAGACTCGGACGTTTTCGTCCTAAAGTTGCCCCCGAAACCGCCGTTAACCGTGCAAGACCCCACGTGAGCCTCCGCATCATGCCCGTCCTGTCGCAGGCCGCTCTGGATGGCGACCTGGCCGATCCCCTGCCTCAGCGGATCCTGCTGGTGGAAAACTCGCGCGCGTTCACCGGCATGCTGCGCGAGGCAATCGAGCAGCGCCTGGAACTGCCGGTGGTGGTGGCCTCCACCCTGGCCGAGGCCGACCGCCTGCTCAGTGCCGAGGATGGCTGGTTCCTGGTCCTCACCGGGCTGGTACTGGCCGACGGTGACCGCGACGCGGTGGTCGAATTCTTCCTCAAGCGCGACCTGCCCACCGTGGTGGTCAGTGGCGTGTATGACGAGGATCTGCGCAAGCGCGTGCTGCAGCAGCAGATCATCGACTATGTACTGAAGAACACTCCGGGCAGCATCGACTACCTGGTCTGGCTGGTGCAGCGCCTGGAACGCAACCGCCGCATCGCCGCGCTGGTGGTCGATGATTCTCCCTCCGCCCGTGGCTACGCCGCTGCCCTGCTGCGCATGTACGGCCATGAAGTGCATGAGGCGGCCGATGGCAATGAAGGCCTGGCCGCGATCGAAGCACACCCCGCCATCCGCCTGGCGGTGGTCGACCAGGAAATGCCGGGCATGCAGGGCGTGGAGTTCACCCGCCGCCTGCGCACGCTGCGTTCGCGCGACAAGGTCGCGGTGATCGGCATCTCCGGCAACACCGATGCGTCGCTGATCCCGCGCTTCCTGAAGAACGGTGCCAACGACTTCCTGCGCAAGCCCTTTTCGCGCGAAGAGTTCTTCTGCCGTGTCTCGCAGAACGTGGACCAGCTGGAGCTGATCGGCACGCTGCAGGACCTGGCCACGCGTGATTTCCTTACCGGCCTGCCCAACCGCCGCTGCTTCCTGGAACAGAGCCAGCGGCAGTTGCCGCAGCTGCAGCTGCACGGCCAGTGCGTGGCGGTGGCGATGATCGACATCGATCACTTCAAGCACATCAACGACACCCATGGCCATGAAGCGGGCGACGATGCCCTGCGCGCGGTCGCCCGTGCGGTCGGCGACCACGCGCGCAGCCAGGACCTGATCGCACGCTTCGGTGGCGAAGAATTCTGCCTGCTGGTGCCGGACATGGAGCAGGACGAGGCCATCCTCTACTTCGAGGAATTGCGCCAGCGCATCGCTGCGCTGGAAGTGGATATCGGCACGGCCACCCTGCGCATGACGGTGAGCATCGGCCTGTGCTGCCTGCGGCCGCAGCGCGATGCGCTGCACCGGCTGATTTCCGAGGCCGACCGCCAGCTGTACCTGGCCAAGGCCGGCGGCCGCAACCGGGTCAGCTGCACCACCGTGGCCAGCCCGCTGCGCCCGCGCGAGCCGGCGCTGTCCTGACAGGGCCGCTTTGATCCAGATCAACGCCGCCTGCGCGCGGCACCTCTACAGTCGGCCCCGACATGGGCATGAAGGGGAGCCGGGGATGGCACTACTGGTCTGGCAGGACGATCTGAACATCGGCATCGATGTGATCGACCAACAACACCGCCGCATCATCGAGATGCTCAACCATCTGCAGGTCGCGCAGCGGAGCATGCAGCGCGCCGCGGTGGGCGAAGTGATCGACGAGGTAGTGGACTACACCATGTCGCACTTCGCATTTGAAGAAGAACTGATGGAAGAAGCAGGCTATCCGTTCTGCGCCGCGCACAAGCGTGTGCATGAAGTCTTCATCAAGCGCGTGGCCGAGTATCGCCTGCGTTTCCAGGCGGGCGAAGACATCAGCGATGAGCTGCGCACCATGCTGTCGCGCTGGCTGTTCAACCATATCCGCGGCGACGACCAGGCCTACGCCGAACAGGTCAAGCAGCACCTGAACCAGTTCGCCCGCGAGCACCAGAGCGGCGGCTGGCTGGGCCGCACGCTCAAGCGCTTCTTCGGTTGATCAACGCTGGCGCCGCTGCAGCGCCAGCAATGCACACAGGGTGATCACCGCGGTCAGGCACAGGTAGTAGCCGACCGCGACCAGACCGTAGCGTTCGGCCAACCACGTGGCCAGGTACGGTGCCGGCGCCGCGCCGAGGATGCCGGCCAGGTTGAAGGACAGCGACGCGCCGGTGTAGCGCACTTCCACCGGATAGATCTCGGCCAGGAAGGTGCCGCAGGGGCCATAGGTCAGTCCCATCAGGAACAGGCCCAGGCACAGGAAGCTCAACACCAGCCACGGGCTGCCGGGCTGGAACAGTGGTGCGAACAGCACGCCGAAGCCGATGATCAGCAGGCTGGCGATGGCCATCGTGCGGCGCGTGCCCCAGCGGTCGCCGTAGCGTGCCGACAGCGGAATGCCGGCGGCGAAGAACAGCATCGCCACCATCTGCATCAGCAGGAACTGCTCGCGGCTGTAGCCGAGCACGGCAGTGCCATGGCCGAGGCTGAACACCGTCATCAGATAGAACAGCACGAACGTGGCGAAGGCGCCCAGCGTGCCCAGCAGCATCGGCAGCGGATGGTCGCGCAGAACGGTCCACATCGGCAGGCGCACCGGCGCCTTGCGCTCCAGCGCGCGCTTGAAATCCGGTGTCTCGTGGATGTTCAGGCGTACCCACAGGCCGAGCCCGACCAGCAGCGCGCTGGCCACGAACGGAATGCGCCAGCCCCATTGCAGGAAATCGTCCTGGCCCAGGCAGCGGCCGAGCAGCAGGAAGATGCCCGCCGACAGCAGGAACCCGATCGGCGCGCCCAGCTGCGGGAACATGCCGTACCAGGCACGCTTGCCCGGCGGTGCGTTCTCGGTAGCCAGCAGCACCGCCCCGCCCCACTCGCCGCCCAGCCCCAGGCCCTGGCCGAACCGGCACAGCGCCAGCAGCGCCGGCGCCCACAGGCCGATCTGCGCATGGGTCGGCAGCAGGCCGATTGCGACTGTCGACAGTCCCATGGTCAACAGCGCCGCGACCAGCGTCGCCTTGCGCCCGATGCGGTCACCGAAGTGGCCGAACACCGCCGAACCGACCGGGCGCGCGATGAAGGCCACCGCGAAGGTGGCCAGCGACTGCAGCAGCGCGGCCTGTTCGCTGCTGTCCGGGAAGAACAGGTGCGGGAACACCAGCACCGCCGCGGTGGCGTAGATGTAGAAGTCGAAGAACTCGATGGTGGTGCCGATCAGGCTGGCCAGCAGGACACGGCGGGGGGAATTCACAGGTGGTGCGGCAGCGGTGATCGTCGACATCGGCAAGGCGGGTAACGGCGGATCGGTCGATTCTGCCACGGGGCGACGCGCCGACGGGCCGATGGTTTCAGCCGACACCGATGCCACCCCGGGATGTCCGCCGGGGCCAGGCCCAGTGGCCATCCGCGGAAAGCAGCCGAGCGTGGGCCCGGCTCTACAACTGGATCCAGGTGGCCTTGATCTCGCTGTACTTGTCGAAGGCGTGCAGTGATTTGTCGCGGCCGTTGCCGGACTGACGGTAGCCCCCGAATGGCGCCGTCATGTCACCACCGTCCCAGCCGTTCACCCATACGCTGCCCGCGCGCAGCTGCCGGGCCACGCGATGGGCGCGGCCGAGATCACGGGTCCACAGCCCGGCGGCCAGGCCATAACGGCTGTCGTTGGCCAACCGCACCGCTTCGGCTTCGTCATCAAAGCCCAGCACCGCCAGCACCGGGCCGAATACCTCCTCGCGCGCCAATGCCTGTTCCGGTCGCACCTGGTCGAACACCGTGGGCTGCACGTAGCTGCCACCTGCCTCGACGTCGGCACGCTGGCCCCCCAGCAGCAGGCGGGCGCCCTCGGCCTCGGCGCGGGCGATGTCGGCCAGCACCTTGTCCACGTGCGCGGCATCGACCAGCGCGCCCATCGGCGCATCGGCCTCCAGCGGATGGCGCGGTTGCATGCGCCGGCCATAGGCGATCACCTGGTGCACGAAATCGTCACGGATCGAGCGCTGCACCAGCAAGCGCGAACCGGCCGTGCAGACCTCGCCCTGGTTGAAGAAAATTCCCTGCGCCACGCCTTTGGCCGCCGCGTCCAGGTCGGGCGCGTCGGCGAACACCAGGTGCGGACTCTTGCCACCGCACTCCAGCCAGACCCGCTTGAGATTGGAACGGCCGGCGTATTCCAGCAGCCTGGCGCCGGTGGCGGTGGAGCCGGTGAACGCCAGCACGTCCACATCCATGTGCAGCGCCAACGGCTCGCCCACTGACGTGCCGTAGCCGGGCAACACGTTGAGCACGCCTTCCGGCAGCCCCGCCTCGATGGCCAGCGCCGCCAGCCGCAGCGCACTCAGCGGCGAACGCTCGGACGGCTTGAGCACGACCGAGTTGCCCATCGCCAGCGCTGGCGCGATTTTCCAGCAGGCCATCAGCAACGGAAAATTCCACGGCACGATGGCGGCCACCACACCCGATGCCTCGCGGCTGACCAGACCCAGTTCATGCGGGCCGGTCGGTGCGATCTCGCCGTACAGCTTGTCCACGGCTTCAGCGGTCCAGCTCAGGCAACGCACCACACCGGGCACGTCGATGCGCCGTGCGTCGCGTATCGGCTTGCCCATGTCCAGTGTTTCCAGCAGGGCCAGCTCATCGGCATGGTGTTCCACCAGCGCAGCCAGCGCCAGCAGCACGCGCTTGCGATGGGCCGGCGTGGCCTGCGACCAGTGGCCGGCATCGAAGGCTCGGCGTGCGGCCATCACCGCGCGGTCCACGTCCTGCGTATCACATGCGGCGACGGCGCCCAGCACCTGGCCGTCGATCGGGCTGATGCAATCGAAGCGTTCGCCACTGGCCGCATCGACGTAGCGGCCGTCGATGAAGGCCTGGCCGGGAATCGGCAGGCGGCTGGCCAGCGCCTGCCAGTGGCTGCGGTGGGGGAAGTCGGCCATGGGTCGCTCCAGCAATCAACGATGCCCTGCTTATACCGGCGCGGCCGCGACCCCGCCGTGATCGACCGCACTGCGCACTCGCCTGGCCATGCCCGGCGAAGGCAACCTCGGCGTGACGCAGCTGCGCTACAGTCTTCCCATCGGACCCGATGGAGCCGGCATGAAGCACCCTGCAAGCGACCTGCACGACCTGGCCACGCAGCGCCCCGAGTCACTGGAGGCGTACTGGATGCCGTTCACTGCCAACCGCCAGTACAAGGGGGCGCCGCGCATGCTGGTGCGCGCCGAGGGCATGCACTACGAAGACGTGGACGGCCGCGCCATCCTCGACGGTACCGCTGGCCTGTGGTGCTGCAATGCCGGCCATGCGCGCCCGCGCATCGTCAAGGCCATCGCCGAACAGGCCGCTACCCTGGACTACTCGCCCGCGTTCCAGATGGGCTCGCCGCCCGCCTTCGCGCTGGCGCAGCGCCTGGCCGCACTGGCCCCGGCCGGGCTCAACCATGCGTTCTTCACCAGCTCGGGCTCTGAAGCGGTGGATACCGCGATGAAGATCGTGCTGGCCCATCACCAGCTGCGCGGTGAAGGCCAGCGCACTCGCTTCATCAGCCGCGAAAAGGCCTACCACGGCGTCGGCTTCGGCGGCATGGCGCTGGGCGGACTGCCCAACAACCGGCGCCAGGTCGGGCTGCAGCTGGGCGGCGTGGACTACCTGCGGCATACGCTGGACCTGTCGCGCAATGCCTTCAGCAAGGGGCTGCCGCGGCAGGGCGCCGAGCTGGCCGACGATCTGGAACGACTGATCGCCCTGCACGACCCTTCCACCATTGCTGCGGTCTTCGTTGAACCCATCGCCGGGTCGGCCGGGGTGATCCTGCCCGCCCCGGGTTACCTGCAGCGCCTGCGCGAGATCTGTGACCAGCACGGCATCCTGCTGGTATTCGATGAAGTGATCACCGGATTCGGCCGGGTCGGCATGGCCTTCGCCGCGCAGCGGTTCGGCGTCACCCCGGACCTGCTGACCTTCGCCAAGGGCGTCAGCAACGGCGCGGTGCCGCTGGGTGGCGTACTGGTCGGCGACCAGGTGCATGCCGCTTTCATGCAGGGTCCGCCGCAGGCCATCGAACTGTTCCATGGCTATACGTATTCGGGCCATCCTCTGGCATGTGCCGCGGCATTGGCCACGCTGGATGTCTACGCCGAAGAACGCCTGTTCGAGCGCGCCATCGAACTGGGCGAGTACTGGCAGGAACGGCTGCATGCACTGCAGGGGCTGCCGAACGTGATCGACATCCGCAACTTCGGCCTGGTCGGTGCGGTCGAGCTGGCGCCCCGCAAGGACGCGCCCGGCAGCCGTGGCCATGAGGTGTTCCGGCGCTGCTTCCACGATGGCCACCTGCTGGTGCGCTGCACCGGCGACATCATCGCGCTGTCGCCGCCGCTGATCGTGGACAAGGCCCAGATCGACCAGATCACCGGCACCCTGGGCGAGATGATCCGGGCCACCGCCTGAGCCCGGGCCGGCGGTGGCGAGCAGGTACAATGGGCGGTTCCGCTCCTGCCCGTTGCCGTGCCCATGAACATCGTCGTCAAAGAAGAACTCAAGGCCTACATCGACCCGCTGACTGCGGACGAACACGAGGCGCTTGAGCGCAGCATCCTCGCCGAAGGCTGCCGCGACGCGCTGGTGCTGTGGGGCGATGTGCTGGTGGATGGCCACAACCGCTTCGGCATCTGCCAGAAGCACGACCTGCCGTTCAACACCGTGCAGAACACCCGTTTCCAGAGCATGGACGATGTGCACCTGTGGATGATCGAGCAGCACCTGGGCCGCCGCAGCGTGTCCGATTTCCAGCGTGGCGTGCTGGCACTGCGCAAGCGCGACATCCTGTCTGCACGCAAGCAGGTTGAACAGGCGCAGCTGCAGCGCGAAAGCGACGGCACCGCAGACAGCACCGAGGATGCAGGCGAAGACAGCCCGCCGTGGGAGCCGGCACCGAAGATCAGCCGCGCCGAGCTGGCCCGCGAGGCCAAGCTGAGTACCAGCCAGGTGGGCATGATCGAACGCATCCATGCACAGGCCGCCGCCGAAGTGGTGGAAGCGGTGAAGGCCGGCATGATTTCGATCAGCGCTGCCGCCGCCGTGGCCGACCTGCCCGAAGAGGAGCAGCGCGCCGCCGCTGCCGGTGGCAAGGATGAGTTGAAGCAGGCCGCCAAGCGCGTGCGCGAGGCCAAGCGCAAGCCGCGCGCGCCGAAGCCGGAAGCCGGATCGCCGGAAATGGATTTCGAGGAAGCCAGCGAGGATGAGATCGCCAGCCGTGATGCCCAGGTGCTGGCCGCGCTGGAACAGCTGGGCGAGGATGCCCCGGCGCTGCGCCGCCGCGTGGTCACCCTGACCCGCGAGAACGACACCCTGCGCGCCCAGCTTGCGCAGCTGCGCAAGCAGCTCGAAGCACTGTAAGCGGTAGCGCCGGGCCACGCCCGGCGAGCGCAGCGGGTCGTGCAAGCCACCGGGCATGGCCCGGCGCTACCCGGCGCTCATGCGCCGGCAGGTAGACTTCGGCCATGACGTCTGCCATCGATCCACGCCGCGCCCAGCTGCGCCGCCTGAAAGCCCTTGCCCTTGGCCTGCTGGCGTTGATGCTGGTCGGCTTTGGTGTCAGTCACTGGCAGGGTGAACGGGGCATCTGGGCCTGGGTTTCGGCATTCTGCGAGGCCGCTGCGGTCGGTGCGCTGGCCGACTGGTTCGCGGTGGTGGCCCTGTTCCGGCGGCCCATGGGCCTGCCGATCCCGCATACGGCCATCATCCCGCGCAGCAAGGATCGCATCGGCGAGAGCCTGGCGCACTTCGTGCGCGATCAGTTCCTGGAACCGCAGGTGCTGCTGGCCAAGCTGCAGGTGTTCGACCCGGCCAGCCGCCTGGGCAGCTGGCTGGCCGATCCGGCGCGTTCACGGATGCTGGCCGACATGGCGCGCGGCTGGGCGCTGCAGGCGCTGGATTTCTTCGATGAAACGGCCGTGCGCCGCCAGCTGCACAGCTTCGTGGTGCAGCAGCTGCGGCAGTGGAACGCAGCCGCCACCGCCGGCGAACTGCTGGCCCTGCTGACCGCCGATGGCCGCCACCAGCGCGTGCTCGACGAAGGCCTGCAGCGGCTGGGGCGTTGGCTGGAACAGGCAGAGGTCAAGGAACGCGCCTCGCAGCTGATCGTGCGCTACATCCAGCGCGAGTGGCCGACGCTGTCGAGCACGGTGAACTGGGTGAAACCGATCGATGAGATCGGCGACAGCCTGGCCGAACGCCTGGCGCGGGCGGTGCTGGAAGAGCTGCAGCAGGTGCTGGCAGAGCCGCAGCATCCGCTGCGCCAGGACTACGAGCAGTGGCTGGGAAACTACGTGCAGCGCCTGCGCGAGGACCCGGCGCTGGCCGAGCGCATCGAGCAGCTGAAGCAGGAAATGATCGATCACCCGGCGCTGCAGGAGTACGTGCAGGGCCTGTGGTCGCGCATCCATGCCAGCCTGCGCAGCGACCTGCAACGGGAGGACTCCGCCCTGGTCGGCCACCTGCAGCGCAGCCTGGCCTCGCTGGGCGACAGCCTGCAGTCGGACCCGGCATTGCGTGATGCCTTGAACCAGCATCTGCTGGAAGGCGCGCAGCGCCTGACCGGGCGCCTGCGCGAGGGCGTCACCAGCCACATCGCACAGACAGTGAAGAGCTGGGACGAACGCCACCTTGTCGAACAGCTGGAACTGAGCGTGGGCCGCGACCTGCAGTTCATCCGTTTCAACGGCACCCTGGTGGGCGGGTTGATCGGGCTGCTGCTGCATGCGGCAACGGTGCTGTTCCGGTTCTGAACCTGTTCCACTTCTGAAGGGGGGCGCCCGGGCTGTGCCCGGAGCCTCCACACCCGCGGGCGTGGATGGAAGATCGTCACGCTTGATTAACGAAATGCGAATGCCTATCATTTACTGATCGGTTGTACGCTTAGCCAAGCGGGGCAAGGAAGCACGCGCCCACCCGCCCCTTCGCCCGTGTACATCCCCCGACTACCGGGTCGCCTGCATTGCAGGTGGCGCTGCGTCGATGGGAAGCAACGCTGGGCGACCTGTGCGGAGCATGGGGCCGTCGTGCGCGCGATTTCCATCGCCTGTTTTTTGTCCTGCATGGAACCGCACTGATGGCATTGCCGCTGAATCCCCCCCGCCGTACCCGTTTGGCCTTGGCCCTGACTGCATTGATGATCGCCCCGCTGGCCCACGCCGAGGTTCCCGCCGACGCCAGTGCACGCACGCTGGACACGGTCAAGGTGACCGCCGATGGCGAGCTGCCCAACAGCTACACGGTCAAGAGCGCGCGCACCGCCACCAAGCTGGACCTGTCGCTGCGCGAGACACCGCAGTCGGTCACCGTCATCACCCGGCAGCGGATGGATGACATGGGGCTGTTCTCGTTGTCGGACGTGATGGGCCAGGTGACCGGCGTCAGTGTGTCGGTCACCGACAGCGAGCGCATCAACTACATGTCGCGTGGCTACAGCATCACCAATTTCCAGATCGACGGCATGCTCAACACCTTCGGTGGGTCGATCAAGACCAACACCGACAATGTCATCTATGACCGCATCGAAGTGATCCGCGGTGCCACCGGCCTGACCACCGGCGCCGGCGATCCTTCCGGCACCATCAGCATGGTACGCAAGCGCCCCACCGATACCTTCCAGATGGGGGCCAATCTGACCCTCGGCCGCTGGGGCAACCAGCGCCTGGAAGCCGATCTGGGCGGCCCGGTGGCCTGGGATGGCCGCATCCGCGCCCGCGTGGTCGCCGCCAAGCAGCAGAGCGATTCGTTCCGCGATGTCTACCAGCTCAACAAGGACGTGTTCTACGGCATCGTGCAGGCCGACCTGAGCGACAGCACGCTGTTCGAAGTGGGTTACGAATACCAGTCGCCGAAGACCACCGGCGTCACCTGGGGCGTGGTCCCCTATTGGGGCGTCGATGGCAAGCCGGCCAACCTGCCACGCTCGACCAACCTGTCGGCATCGTGGAGCAGCTGGCCGATCGTGGAAAAGACCAGCTTCGCCCGCCTCGAACAGCAGCTGGGCGCGCACTGGTCGGTGAAGGCCGCAGTCAGCCGCTCCAAGCGCAATACCGATGGTGCGGTGTGGTACGGCGCGCAGGGCTACCCGCGCCCGGATGGCACCGGCGTGGTCGCCTACATCGGCAACTTCGTGGAAAACAGCGTCATGGACGTGGTCGACGTCAACGCGACCAGCACCTTCGATCTGTTCGGCCATGAACAGGAAGTGGTGTTCGGCGTGGGCCAGTCCACCCGCAAGGGCGAGTACCCGGCGGCCACGATCGACAGCTACCCGTCCAGCTACGCCGTTGTGCCGGACTGGCGCAACTGGAGCGGCGATGTCGCTCCCCTGCAGGTGAGCCGTCCCGGCTACCTCGGCTCGGAAGATGAGCTGCGCCAGCAGGCCGCCTATGTGGCTGCCCGCGTGCGCGTGGCCGATCCGCTGCTGGTGGTGGCCGGCGTGCGCTATGGCAGCTGGGAAACCAAGACCTGGCGCTACACCTACGATGCCAGCGGCAAGCGTACCGGCACCACCCGCACCGGCTACAAGCCGAAGGATCCCACCACGCCCTACTTCGGCGTGGTGTACGACATCAACAGCGTGTTCAGCGCCTACGCCAGCTACACCGACATCTTCGCCCCGCAGAACTACCGCGACCGCAATGGCACCTACCTGGAACCGGTGGTCGGCAAGATGTACGAAGGCGGCCTGAAGGCCGAGTTCTTCGGGGGTCTGCTCAATGCCTCGGCGGCGATCTTCGAAGGCGAGAAGGACAACGTGGCCGAGATCGATGACGCGGTGCCGCCGAACTCGCTGCCCGATGGCAGCCAGGCCTATCGTTCCACCGGCAAGGGCAACAAGGTGCACGGCTGGGAAATCGAAACCCAGGGCAGCATCGGCGACAGCTGGAACCTGTCGGCCGGCTTCGCCCACACCGTCAGCCGCAACCAGGCCGGCGTGCTGCAGAACACCACCACCCCGCAGGACACGCTGCGGCTCAACGCCAGCTGGCGTCCAGGCGGCATCGACGGCCGCTTCTGGCTGGGCGGCGGTGCCACCTGGCAGAGCCGCATCTGGCGCATGACGGCCCGTCCGGCCGCGAACTACGCCACTACCGGCCGTACCGAACAGGCACCGATCCAGCAGGACGCGTTCTACCTGCTGAACCTGGCCGCCGGCTACCGCTTCAACGAGAACTTCAGCGCACAGCTGAACATCAACAACCTGCTGGACAAGAAGTACTACAACAACGTCGGCTTCTACCAGGGCGTGTACTGGGGCGAACCGCGCAACGTCACCATGACCCTGCGCTGGAAGCTCTGATGACCTGATGGATGGTGCCGGTTCTGCGACCGGTACCCGGCCACGGATGGCCACTCCCGGCGCACCTCGGTGCGCCGGTCCTCTTCCCTACCAACCTGCAGGACCACCGTGGACCGCTCGCCCGCACTTGCCAGCTCACGTCTCGCCCACTTCTTCGGCAACCCGCGCTGGGGCGTGCTATCGCGCTCGCTTGCCGCGATCTTCGGTGGCTACGCCCTGGCCGCTGTTACCTGCGTGTTCTGCGCAGTGGCCCTGCCCGGCGCGCGCGGCCAGACCGTGCTGACCGGCATGCTGCTGGCGATCCTGGTGGCCGCCTGCGCCGCACTGTGGGCCTTCGCCACCCGCAGCGCACTGCGCGCCTGGGTTGGCATCCTCGCCCCCACCCTGCTGATGGCCGGCGTTTCGCGCCTGCTGGGAGCCTGGGCATGAAGAACGGATTCCGCCAGTCGATGGCCTGGCTGCACACCTGGACCGGGCTGCTGGTCGGCTGGTTGCTGCTGCTGATCTTCATGGCTGGCACCGCCAGCTACTACCGCGAGGAGATCAGCCGCTGGATGCGCCCGGAGCTGCCCAGCGCCACGGTCAGCGTCGATGTCGCCGCGCAACGTGCGGTCGACTACCTGCAGGCCAACGCGTCGCAGGCCGAGAACTGGTTCGTAACGTTGCCGCAGCCACGCAACCCGGCCATGCAGATGTTCTGGCGCCTGCCCGAAGCCCTGGCCGACCCGGCGCGCGGGCGGCGTGGTGCGTTCGGCGACGCCACACTCGATCCCAATACCGGCGATGCGCTGAAGGCACGGGAGACCCGCGGGGGCGACTTCTTCTATCGCCTGCACTTCGACCTGCACTACATCCCGGTGCTGTGGGCGCGCTACCTGGTCGGCTTCTGCGCGATGTTCATGCTGGTGGCGATCATCACCGGCGTCATCACCCACAAGAAAATCTTCAAGGACTTCTTCACCTTCCGCAAGGACAAGGGCCTGCGTTCGTGGCTGGATTTCCACAACGTCAGCGCGGTGATGGCCCTGCCCTACCACGCGATGATCACCTACACCGGCATCGTCACCCTGATGATCATGTACCTGCCGTGGGGCGTGAAAGTCGCTTACCCGCAGGACGAGGACGCGTTCTATGCCGAAGCGTTCGGCGGCATGCCCGAAGTGACTGCGAAGGCCGAAGGGCGTGCAGTGCCACTGCCGATCGCACAGCTGCTGGACAGCGCGCGGGCACATTGGCACGGCGTGGAAGTTGCCGGCTTCAGCGTGTCCAATCCCGGCGCGGCCAATGCAGTGATCGACATCCGCCAGCGTGATGGCAAGCGCCTGTCCACCGACACCCCGGCCGTGCGCTACGACATGGTCAAGGGCACGCTGCTGGAAGAAACCCCGCCGTCGGGCGGCGCCACCGCCACCCGTGGCGTGCTCTACGGCCTGCACCTGGCACGCTTCGCCGATTGGGGCCTGCGCGCGCTGTTCTTCCTGTCCGGCCTGGTCGGCTGCCTGATGGTGGCCAGCGGCGTGGTGCTGTGGGCGGTGAAGGAACGGCCGAAACATGCCAAGAGCGGCCGCATCGGCTTCGGCCTGCGGCTGGTCGATGCGTTGAACATCGGCGCCGTGGCTGGCCTGCCGATCGCCTTTGCCGCCTATTTCTGGGGCAATCGCCTGCTGCCGCTGGATATCGCCGAACGCTCGAGTGCCGAAGCCAACGTGTTCTTCTACGCATGGGGCGCATCGCTGCTGGCCGCCTTCATCTGGCCCAAGCGGATGATGTGGACCTGGCAGCTTTACCTCGGCGCTGCGGCGTTCGCACTGGTGCCGGTGGTCAATGCACTGACCACCCACGCGCACCTGGGCGTGACCCTGCGCAGCGGTGACTGGGTGCTGGCCGGCTTCGACCTGTCGATGATCGCCTTCGGCGCGATGCTGACCCTGTGCGGCTGGCGCATGCAGCGCTGGACGCCACCGCTGAGTGCGGCCGAGAAGAAGAAGCGTGCTGCAGCCGCGGCGGCGCCCAGGACTGTGGCAGAAAGTGCCGAAGCGGAGGCCAGCGCATGATGCTGCTGGCATTGACGCTGTCGTTCTCCGCGTTCACCGCGTTGTCGCTGGCGATGGAGAAGCACCAGCACGATCTTCATGGCAAGGCGGCAGCCACCCCGGCTCGGCGCACGCAGTGGCGGGTGCTGGGCTGGGCCCTGCTGACGGTGGCGTTCGCGTTGTGCGTGGCCGACCACGGCTGGGCGATGGGCCCGGTGCTGTGGCTGGGCGTGATGACACTTGGCGGTGTGGCGCTCGCATTCGGGCTGTACCCGTACCGGCCACGCTGGATCGCACCGCTGGCGATCGGGTTGCCGGTGCTGGGGCTGTTGGTGGGGTTGGTGTAGCCGCCCTCCACGCATGGCGTGGATCTACCCGGACCGCCTCCGCCGGGCATGGCCCGGCACGCCGTCAACCCAGCCGCTTCAGTTCCCATGCGCGATGGATACGCGCATTGCGCTCGAAATCGGGGCCGATGGTGCTGGCGCTGATTTCGCGGCACTGCGCGAACTCGGCAATCGCATTTTCTTCCAGCTTGAAGCGACGGAAGTTGTTGGAGAAGTACAGCACGCCGCCCGGCGCCAGCCGCGCCACCGACAGGCGCAGCAGCTTCAGCTGCTCTCGCTGCACGTCGAAGTCCTCGGCACGGGCCGAGTTCGAGAACGTCGGCGGATCGCAGAAGATCACGTCGTACTGGCCACGATCACCTTCCAGCCATGCCATCGCATCGGCCTGCACCAGCAGGTGCTGGTTGCCGCCCTGCCCGTTCAAGGCCAGGTTGTCGTAGCACCACTGCAGGTAGGTCGCCGACAGGTCGACGCTGGTGGTGCTGGCAGCACCCGCCACCGCGGCCTGCACACTGGCCACGCCGGTGTAGCAGAACAGGTTGAGGAAACGCTTGCCGCGCGCCTGCTCGGCCATCAGCCGGCGCAGCGGGCGGTGATCGAGGAACAGGCCGGTATCGAGGTAATCGAACAGGTTCACCTGCAGCAGCGCGTCGTTCTCGCGCACCACGACATATTCATCGCGCTGCTCGAAACGGCCGTACTTGCTGCCGCCCTTGCCGCGCTCGCGCGACTTCATCGACACCTGCTCCGGCGGCACCGCGAACACTTCACGCGCGGCAGCCAGCAGTTCGTTGCGACGACGGCGCACGTCGTTTTCCGGGATCGCAGCCGGCGCGGCGTACTCCTGCACGTGCAGGAACGTGCGGCGCTGGCCACCGTCTTCCTCGTACACGTCGATGGCCGCTGCGTATTCCGGCAGATCGGCGTCGTAGGCACGGAAGCAGGTGATGCCTTCGCGCGCACGCCAGTTCTTGAACTTCTTCAGGTTCTTGCGCAGGCGGTTGGCCACCATCTGCGCGCCTTCGCTCAGTTCGCGCACCTGTGCCGGGTCACGGCCCGGAACGGCAATCGGGTCGCAGACGATCAGTGCGCATTCCAGCGCGCCGTTGAACATCTGGTACTTCTTGCCGGCACGCAGGCCGGTGGCGAAGGCCAGTTCGTCGTTGCCGCACAGCAGGCTGGCGCGCCACTGCGGCACGGCCTTCTGCAGGGCATTGCCCAGCTTGCGGTACAGCGCGGGATCGGCAGCCAGGCGCTCGTCGTAGGGCGGGTTGCAGACCACCGCACCGATCTCCTGCTCCGGGGTGGGCAGGTCGGCCACGTCGGCGCGGGTGAAACGGATGGCGTGGGCAACTCCGGCAACCTCGGCGTTCTCGCGTGCGGCCTGGATCGCCACCGGGTCGATGTCGCTGCCGTGGACCACCGGCTTCAGTGCCGCCAGCCCTGTGGCCTCACGATCGCGCGCCTCGCTCGTGATGGCCTTCCATGCGGCCTTGTCGAAGCCCAGCCAGCGGCTCGGCGGCAGGCTGCCGTGGCGCATCAGCCCGGGGGCGACGTCGGCGGCCATCAGCGCGCCTTCGATGAGCAGTGTGCCGCTGCCGCACATCGGGTCCAGCAGGCCACCGCCGGCCGCGTGCAGGCGCGGCCATTGCGCACGCAGCAGCAGCGCAGCGGCCAGGTTTTCCTTCAACGGGGCCTCGTGGGCGGCACCGCGCCAGCCACGGCGATGCAGCGGGCCGCCGCCGAGATCGATCGACAGCGAGGCGCGGCCCTTGCGCAACGACAGGTTCACGCGCACATCGGGCAGGTCGGTATTGACCGAGGGGCGTTCCAGGCCTTCATCGCGCATGCGGTCGACGATGGCGTCCTTGATCCGCTGCGCAGCGAAGCGGGCATGGGTGATCTTGTCGCCGGACACATGCGCGTCCACCGCCAGGGTCATCTCCGGCTTGATGTGCTCGTGCCACGGCAGCGCGCGCACGCCGTCGTACAGGGCCTGCTCGTCCGGGCATTCGAATTCGTCGATCGGCCACAGCACGCGGCTGGCCAGGCGCGACCACATCACGATCCGCAGCGCCTGCTCCAGTTCGCCATCGGCGTTGACGCCGGCAATGGTGGCAGTGGCCTTTTCCAGGCCCAGGGCCGACAGCTCGTCGGCAAGCAGGTATTCCAGGCCCTTGGCGCAGGAGACAAAAAATTTCACGGGATCGGTTCGCAGGTGGTCAGGCACGGCGGGGAGGCCGCGCCATTCGGAAAGGAGGGCCGTGGGCACGGCCGGCAGGCCCGCGCCAGGGGCGGCGGGGCTGCCATTGTAGTCAATGCGGGCGGGCGCGCTGTGCGCCCGGGCTTCACAGCTGCCGCAGCAGGCGCTCGAAGGCCTGTGCGGAGGCCTCCACGTGATGTTCCAGGCGGTGGCCATCGTCCACCAGCAGCAGCTGCGCCGAGCGCGCCTGCGCCCAGGCGATGACCCCGGCGGCCGGCACCACATCGTCGTGCCAGCCCTGCACCACCGTGGTTGGCACCTTGGCGGCATCCAGTGCCGGCATCGGCCCCATGGTGGTGGGCGGCACCATCAGGAACAGGCCGACCACCGGCACCTGCAGCGAGGTGATGGCCGAAATGTAGGCGCCCAGGCTGGAGCCTGCCAGCACCACCGGCCCCTGCGCGGCAGCCGCGGCCGTGCGCTCGACCAGGCGCTGCAGGCGGGCGCGCACGTCACCCACGCGGCTGACCTCGCTCATCGCGTCCAGATCGGTGTAGTCCGGGCGCTCGTGGGTCCAGCCCAGTCGCTGCGCGACGTCGGCCAGGGCGGTGACCTTGGTCGCCTCCGGGCCACTCTCGAAGCCGTGCGACAGAATGCAGTGACCACGGCTCATGCGTGCGCTCCCACGGAGCGGACCAACAGCAGAAGGGAAGGCAGTTTCATCCGGCAATGCTAGCATCGCCGCATGCCCAACCCGCTCCTGCCCGGCCTGCAGCTGCAGCCGCTGCCCTACCACGAACGTCTGCCCGTGCGCGACCCGGCCAGCCTGGCGATGGTGGTCATCCACTGCACCGAACTGCCGGATCTGGCCATGGCCCGGGAATACGGCGAACGCGTGCTGTATGACAGCGGCGCCGGCAACAGCGGGCACTTCTACATCGATCGCGATGGCGGCGTGACGCAGTACGTGGCACCGGAACGCATCGCCCACCACGTGCGCGGCATGAATGCCGATACGGTAGGCATCGAACTGGTCAATACAGGCCGCTACCCGCACTGGCTGGACAGCCGCCACCAGGCGATGGACGAACCCTACAGCGAAGCACAGCTGCTGGCGCTGGAACAGCTGCTGCAGGCGCTGGTGCTGCGCTATCCCTCATTGCAGAAGATTGCCGGCCACGACCAGCTGGATCTGGAGCAGGTGCCGGCCAGCGACGACCCGGCGCTGACAGTGGCGCGCAAGCGCGATCCGGGGCCGCTGTTCCCGTGGGCGCGGATCCTGGCGAAGGTGCCACTGCAGCCGGTGGGTTGATCGGCAGGGCTGCGCCCTGGGTACACGCCATCGCATGCGCGCTGTCGCTCCCACGCTTCGCTGCGCGAACCGCAGGCCCCACTTACCAGCTCCCACATCCCCGCCGCTTCGCGGCCGCCCCCTGACTCAGGGGGCTCTGCCCCAGAGATGAACGGGTGGCCAGTAGATCCACGCCACGCGTGGATGGGCGTCGAATCGATCAGGATGGTTTTCCTGTAGCGTCGAGCGATGCTCGATCGCGCGCTCAGGCGCCGGTAGCCACCGGGCGGCTGCTGTCGCTGACCCAGCCGCTCCAGGAATCAGCATAGATGCGCGCGCCGGTCAGGCCGGCCGCTTCCATCGCCAGCAGCACGTGGCAGGCGGTCACGCCCGAGCCGCACATCAGTACGACGCGCTCCGGGTCCTGGCTGCCGATCACGCCCTGCAGCTCTGCACGCAGCTCCTGCGGATCACGCAGGCGGCCATCAAGGACGTTCAATGCGAACGGTCGATTGACCGCGCCCGGTACATGGCCGGCGACCGGATCCAGCGGCTCGACCTCGCCACGGAAGCGTTCGCCCGCGCGTGCATCGACCAGCCAGCCCGGTGCGTGCTTCAAGCGGGCGGCGATTTCATCGGCATTGGCGATCTGGGTGGTGTCGAAACGGCCCGGGTAGGCCGGCAACGTGACGACCATGTCCTGCCCGGCAGCCAACGGATGGCCGGCCGCCTGCCAGGCGGCGATGCCACCATCAAGCACCGCCACCTTGCTGTGCCCGATCAGCCGCAGCAGCCACCACAGGCGCGCGGCGGCCATGCTGCCGTCGCTGCCGTCGTAGACCACCACCTGGGTATCGGGACCGATGCCCCACTGGCCCAGCCGCGCGGCGAATGCATCGCTGTCCGGCAGCGGATGACGACCATGGCCAGCACGTTCCAGATCGGACAGGTCACGATTCAGGTCGGCATACACCGCGCCCGGGATATGCCCGGCCAGATACTGGCCGCTGCCGGCCTGCGGGTCGGCCAGCGAAGCGCGCGCATCCACCACACGCACGGCAGTGCTGGCGGTGGCACGTGCGTCGACCACCCGCACATCCTCGCCCAGTGCCGCAGCCAGCGTGGTGACATCGACCAGGGTGGTCCACGGTGGATCGATCAGCTTCATTGCACTTGCTCCAGGCGGCGGCGCAGGTTGTAGAGAATGGCCGCGGTCGCCCCCCAGATGCGCTGGCCGGGCCAGCCGTATTCAAGGACATGCCGGACGCGACCGCGATGGTTGATTTCGACCTGGCGCAGGTTGTCTGCCGCCATCAGGTAGTCCAGCGGCACCTCGAACACCTCGGCCACTTCACTGGGCTGCGGTACCGGCACGAAATCCGGATCGATCACCGCCACCACCGGGGTTACCCGGTAGCCGGTGATGGTCACGAACGGATCGAGGTAACCCAATGCCTGCACCTGGGAAGGGGCCAGCGCGATTTCTTCCTGGCTTTCGCGCAGGGCCGCAGCCAGCGCATCGCGGTCGTCCGGCTCGGTGCGGCCGCCGGGGAAACCCACCTGTCCACCATGCTGGCGCAGGGCTTCGGTCCTGCGGGTGAGGATCACCTGGGCGCCGCCGGCACGCGGCACGATGCCGGCCAGCACAGCAGCTTCGACCGGTGGCCCTGGCGGCAGCAGGTCATCCAGTTCGCTGCGGTTCCAGCCATCGCCGGCAGGCGGTTCGGCCAACGGATGCAACGCGCGCAGCAGGCGATGATGATCGGCCAGTGATCCACGCAGCGAATGTTGCAACTGTTCGCGCAGCGGCAGCACCCGATGCAGGATGTGGCTGCGCTCGCTGTCAGTCATCGAGGACCACCGGGCGATTTCATCGATATGCCGGCCGCAGCCGCTGCACAGCCGGTATGACTCCAGCTTGCACACTCCGATGCAGGGACTTGCGACAACACGCGCCGTTTCTTCCATAGTTTGCACCCGGCAACAGTAGCGCGATTGCGCTGGATTTGCGCGGATTGCCGGACGCCACACGGGCCGCAGAGCAATCGACTGACAATCGACGCCAGCGATGCCCAGCATGGCGCATTCCCGACAGTGGCGGCGCAAACAAAAACGCGCCGGTGGAGGCCACCGGCGCGTTGATGTCGACGCTGTTTCTTACTTGACGCTGATCAGCTTGATCTCGAACTGCACAGCCACGTTCGGCGGGAACGGGGTGCGCGGGTCGGCGCCGTAGGCCTGATCCGGCGGCAGGGACACTTCCCACTTCGAGCCTGCCGGCATCTGCAGCAGCGTCTCGCGCATGGCCTTCATTTCGACTTCGCTGACCTTGATCGACGGGATCTGCTGGGCCGGACGGGCTTCGGTCGGGCGCTGGCCGTACGGGAACGGACCGGCCACTTCCAGCTGCACGGTGCTGGCCTGGGTCGGCTTGGCACCCTTGCCGGCTTCGATCACACGGTACTGAACGCCGCTCGGCAGGGTCTGCACGCCCGCCTTTGCCTTGTTCGCGGCCATGAACTGATCGCTCTTGGTCTTGTTTTCGGCAGCAGCCTTTTCGTACTCGGCCTTGGCAGCCTGGGCACGGCCCTGCTCGCGCTTCTGGAACGCTTCAACGGCCGGCTTCAGCTGCTCGGCGGTGATGGCCGGCTGCTTCTTGGCGTAGGCGTCCTGCAGGCCCTTCACCACCGAGTTGATGTCCAGCTGCTCACCGCGACCGGTCAGCTCCGCCAGGTTGTTGCCGTAGTCGTAACCGAAGTAGTAGCTCAGCTTGCCCTTTTCGGACGCGATGTCCTGGGCGAAGGCATTGCCCGTCAGGGCCAGGGCCGCGACGGCGACCGCGATAGAACGCAACTTCATCAAACAGTTCTCCAGGGGTGGTAACTCAGGGACGTTCTGCGCCGCCCTGAGGCGACGGGTTAGGATAACGGCCACAACGTGTAACCGCTACTCACCACGCAGCCTTTGACCCGCCTGCGTCTGCAGAGTTCAATCTCACTTTTTTTTAACGTTCCAGGAGTTCCCCGTGGCCGACGCCCCCGCCCTCCCCCCGGTCGACGTCAGCGATGACGGCGCCGTCCGCACCATTACCGTGCAGCGCCCGGACAAGCTCAATGCCCTCAATGCCGCGACCCTGAAGGCCCTGGACCAGGCTTTCAGCGATGCCGCCACCGATCCCGCAGCGCGGGTGGTGGTGCTGACCGGCGCGGGCGCCAAGGCCTTCGTGGCGGGCGCCGACATCGCGGAAATGAACACCCTGAGCGCCGTTCAGGGTCGTGACTTCTCCCTGCTCGGCCAGGGCCTGATGCGCCGGATCGAGCGCATGCCCAAGCCGGTGATCGCCCGCGTGAATGGTTTTGCACTGGGCGGTGGCCTGGAACTGGCCATGGCCTGCCACCTGCGCATCGCCGCCGACAGCGCCAAGGTTGGCCAACCGGAGATCAATCTCGGCCTGATTCCCGGCTTCGGTGGCAGCCAGCGCCTGCTGCGCCTGTGCGGTCGCGCCGCGACCCTGGAGCTGTGCCTGCTCGGCACGCCGGTCAATGCCACGCGCGCACTGGCACTGGGCATCGTCAACGAGGTGGTGCCTGCCGATGCGCTCGACGCGCGGGTGCAGACCCTGGCGCGGCAGCTGGCACAGGCCGCGCCGCTGGCGCTGCGTGGCCTGCTTGATGCCGTGCATGTAGGCGGTGAGTGCAGCCTTGAATCGGGCCTGGAATACGAAAGCGCGCAGTTCGGCCTGCTGTTCGCTACCGAGGACATGCGCGAAGGCACCAGCGCGTTCCTGCAGCGCCGTCCGCCTGCCTTCCAGAACCGCTGACCGCCATGGCATCCCGACCCGATCCCGTGCAGCTGTTCGCGCGGATCCAGGCAGACGATCCCGATGGCGCGCTGCAGGCTGGACTGATGGACTACATTCCGCGCGAGGGCGATGAACGACTGCTTCCCGGTCATCCGGAGCTGCCTGCGCGCCTGTGCAGCATGCAGCGGCAGCTGCAGGACGCCTGGGCGGCGCGCGAGCGTTACCGCGCGCGCGCCGTGCGCCTGGCCCGTCGCGAGGCCGAGCGTGATGCACGCCGGACGCCGGCACCTGCGCCGGATATCAAGCCCGCCCTGCCTGCGGCCGCTGCCGCCATCCTCGCCCGGGCCAAGGCCCGCGCCGCCGGCAAGGACAGCTGATGGCCGCCGCGAAGAAGGCCACGCGCGCACCGGCGCGGCGTGGCAGCACGATGCCGCGCGCCGATGTGGTGGAAATGTTCACCCGCCTGCGCGAGCTCAACCCGCACCCGAAAACCGAACTGGAATACGCCTCGCCGTTCGAACTGCTGGTGGCCGTCGCACTGTCGGCGCAGGCCACCGACGTCGGCGTCAACAAGGCGACCCGACGCCTGTTTCCCGTGGCCGATACACCGGCGAAGATGCTTGCCCTGGGCGAGGAAGGCCTGAAGAAGTACATCGCCACCATCGGCCTGTTCAACGCCAAGGCGAAGAACGTGATCGCCACCTGCGCGATCCTGCTGGACAAGCACGGCGGTGAAGTGCCGCGCGACCGCGACGCACTCGAAGCGTTGCCCGGCGTCGGCCGCAAGACCGCCAATGTCGTGCTCAACACGGCATTCGGCGAACCGGTGATGGCCGTCGATACCCATATCTTCCGCGTGGCCAACCGCACCGGGCTTGCACCGGGCAAGAACGTGCGCGAGGTGGAAGACCGGCTGGTGAAGGCGATTCCTGCCGAGTTCCTGCTCGATGCGCACCACTGGCTGATCCTGCACGGCCGTTATGTGTGCAAGGCACGCAAGCCGGATTGCCCGGGATGCGTGATTGCCGATCTTTGCCGGTTCAAGGAAAAGACCCTCGCGGAGTAACGGCGCCGTCCACGCATGGCGTGGCTCGGCTGGAAATCCATCCACGCATGGCGTGGATCTACTGCAACCGGGGCGCAATGCCGGCGTCATACGTAACCGGTTTCAATGGCAGGCCCAGCCGTGACGGGGCCTGCGGCGGATCGCGGCCGTTCGCGAACTGTCACATTTACGCAATCTTCACGTTTTAGCCTGCGCGCATCTTCCCACCTGCCTGCAAGGCTCCTTCCCATGAAACTGCATCACCAACTCCTGACGGTCGCCGTGGCTGCTGCGCTGTATGTGCCCGCCGCCCACGCCGAAGTCGCCATCGATGTGATCGGCGGTTCGGAAATCACCTTCGAAGGCCTGGTCCAGGCCGATGGCAACTGGTACGACAACGACGTCGTGGACCTCAACGGCGGTGACGCCGGCAACGGCAAGAACAGCGAGTTCGAACTGCGTCGCGCCGAGCTGGTGCTGAAGGGCAAGGGCCCGGGCAACGTGGAGTGGGTGGTCGGCTATGACGCCAAGGCCGACAAGTTCCTCGACACCAACGTGAAGTACAAGCTGCTCGGCAACGCCAACCACTTCCTGCAGCTGGGCCAGTTCAAGCAGCCCAACAGCCTGGAAGAGCTGTCCAGCACCAAGAACAACGATTTCATTTCCAAGGCTGCGGTCACCAACACCTACGCGGTCGCCCGTCGCCTCGGTGGCGCCTACAGCTACGGCCAGGACAACTGGTCGGTCACCGCCAGCGCCTTCGGCCGCGAGCTGACCCGCAACCTGGCCCACGGCAGCGGCTACGGCGCGCGTGGCACCTGGGCCCCGATCAACGAGAAGGGCCAGGTCCTGCACTTCGGCCTGAGCTATGTGGACTACGACACCGACGCAGACACCCTGCGCGTGCGTGCCCGCCCCAACGCCGACCTGGCCACCGCGCGCCTGGTCGACAGCGGCAACCTGGTCGACACCGACCGCGTCAGCACCATCGGCGCCGAAGCGATGTACTTCCAGGGTCCGTTCAAGGCCCAGGCCGAGTACTACACCAGCAAGGCCAAGCGCCTGGCCAACGACAACTACACCAGCGATGGCTACTACGTCAGCGGCGTGTGGAACGTCACCGGCGAGTCCTGGAGCTACAAGGGTGGCACGCCGGGTACCGGCCTGCCCAACAACCCGGCCGGTGGCCAGTGGCAGCTGGGCGTGCGCTACGACCACATGGACCTGAACGACGGCAACCTCGCCGCCAACCCGGTGGCCGGCCGTCCGCCGATCGTCGATGGCGTGCTGGGCGGCAAGATGGATATCTGGACCGTGGGCGCCAACTGGTACTGGCGTTCGAACTTCAAGCTGATGCTCAACTACGTGATGGTCGACAGCAAGAAGTACAGCTCCAGCGCCCGTGGCTTCGTCAACGACGATCCGAACATCCTGGAAGCGCGCGCGCAGTTCTTCTGGTAAGACCTGCAGCAGGTGGTTGATGGAAGGCACGGCTCCGGCCGTGCCTTCTTTCGTTGTCGCTTGGCGATCGGCGGGCGATGATGCAGCCCCTGTCGACATGGACCTTCGGGATGCGCCCTCCCCTGCCCCTGCAGCATCGTGTGTGCGCCACGTTGCTGGCCCTGCTGCCGCTGCCCGCCTTGGCCTGTGATGACGCCGACGCTGCGCGTGAGGCGGCCTACCGGCAACTGCCGGAGGGCGCACTGCCGACCTCCGCACGCCATACCGGCCTGGACAGCATGGCCTGCCGCGACTGGGCGGCCATGCCCGGCACGACGCTGCTGGCGGTAGCGCAATGGGATGCGCCGGCCAGCGAGGACGCGCGCGGCGGCGACCTCGACCTGTTGCTGCTGGACACTGCCAGCCGCCGCCCGCTGGCGTGGACCCGCATCCCCGATGCGGTCAGCAGCGATGCCATGCGTTTTACCGGGCTGTCCCTGGATACCGCGCGCTGGCAGCTGGCCCCCGGTACCCGCGCCTTCGGCGTGCGCATGAGCTACAGCGGCAGCTCCGGCCCCAATCCGTTCGGCCAGACCGACCTGCAGTTGTTCGTGCGCGACGGCCAGGAGCTGCGGCAGGTGATGCCGGCGCTGGCGGTCAGCGGCAGCAACGGCGAGTGGGACACCCGTTGCGCCGGTACGTTCAGCCGCTACCAGCGCACGCTTGAAATGGGCCAACCCGGCGCCGCGGCACGGGCGCCGATCCTGGTGCGCGAATCACGCGTGGACAGCGTCAGCACCGAGCGCGATGGCCAGTGCCACACCGATGAAACAACGCGGCCACCGACGCGCTGGAGCATGCCTGCCAGCGGTGCACGCTACGTGGTTCCCAAGGCGCTGCGGGGCCTCTGATACCTGGCGGGAGAACGCCCATGACGCCTGTCATGGTTGCGTCATATGACAGACGCAGGCGTGTCATGGAACCGTTATGGAATGTGCACCGAAACGTCGGGCAGCCGCCCCTCGACCACCCAGGAGCCTCTCCGTGATCCACGCCTTCAAGTCGCGCGCCGCCGTTGCCATTCTTGCCGCGTCGTCCGTGTTTGCCGCCAACGCCGCCGATGTCACTGGCGCGGGCGCCTCGTTCATCTACCCGGTGATGTCCAAGTGGTCGGCCGACTACAGCACCGCCACCGGCAAGAAGGTCAACTACCAGTCCATCGGTTCGGGCGGCGGCATCGCCCAGATCAAGGCGGCGACCGTCGATTTCGGTTCCTCCGATGCTCCGCTGAAGCCGGAAGAACTGGCTGCGGCAGGCCTGGCCCAGTTCCCCTCGGTCATCGGCGGCGTGGTGCCGGTCATCAACGTGGCCGGCGTCGCCCCGGGCGCGCTGAAGCTGGACGGCCCGACCCTGGCCAACATTTTCCTGGGCAAGATCACCACCTGGAACGATCCGGCCATCGCCGCGCTGAACGCCGGCCTGACCCTGCCGAGCGGCAAGATCACGATCGTCCACCGTTCGGACGGTTCGGGCACCACCTTCAACTTCGTCAACTACCTGTCCAAGGTCAGCCCGGAGTGGAAGAGCAAGGTCGGTGAAGGCACCTCGGTACAGTGGCCGGCCGGCATCGGCGGCAAGGGCAACGAAGGCGTTGCCGCTTACGTGAAGCAGATCAAGGGTGGCATCGGCTACGTCGAACTGTCCTATGCGCTGCAGAACAAGATGTCCTACGCGGCGATGAAGAATGCCGCCGGCAAGATCGTGCAGCCGTCGGATGCCTCGTTCTCGGCCGCTGCCGCCAGCGCCGACTGGGCCAATGCCCGCGACTTCTACCTGGTGATGACCAACGCCCCGGGCGCCGAAGCGTGGCCGATCACCGCCACCAACTTCATCCTGGTGCGCAAGCAGCCCAAGAACGTGGCCGGCGCCAAGGCGACCCAGGAGTTCTTCCGCTGGGTCTACAAGAATGGCGATGCACAGGCCAAGCAGCTGGACTACGTGCCGCTGCCGGACGCGCTGGTGCGCCAGATCGAAACCTACTGGACCCAGAACCTGAAGTACTGAGCAAGGCGTTCCCCCGCAGGAACGGGGGTCGGCGGGTCCTCTCTCCCCCGCCGACCCCAACGGGCGCTGGATCCTTCGTGATCCGGCGCTCTTCTTTTTTGGGTGCACCGGTTCTGCAGCGTCGAGCCATGCTCGACTGCTCTTTGCCGGCATCAGTCGAGCACGACTCGAGTCACAAGGACAAAAGCCCGCCACCCGCGCGCATTCCGGGGCCCCGACGACCCCAGCGGACCCCGCCACGAAGCTCCCGGACGCCCCGAAACCCTTGTCGGAACGTGCTCCAGGACACCTTTGTCATGGACGTCATACGGCTGTAACAAAAACATCATTTCATAGCCGCATCCGCCGACGCCGTCGGCTCTACCCCGCTATGGAGTGACCATGAAACTGCACTCGGCCAGCCTTGCCGCCCTTTCCCTGGCCATCGCCCTGGGCCTGTCGGCCTGCGGTGGCGACAAGCCGGCCGCACAGCAGCCGGCCGCCGACGGCGCTGCCGCTCCCGCCGCTGCTGGCGACAAGGTGACCGCTGAAGTCTCCGGTGCCGGCGCTTCCTTCATCTTCCCGCTGGTGTCCAAGTGGTCGGCCGACTACAACACCGCCACCGGCGCCAAGATCAACTACCAGTCCATCGGTTCGGGCGGTGGCATCGCCCAGATCAAGGCCGGCACCGTTGATTTCGGCTCGTCCGACAAGCCGCTGAGCAGCGAAGAGCTGGCCCAGGCCGGCCTGGCGCAGTTCCCGTCGGCCATCGGCGGTGTGGTGCCGGTGGTCAACATCGATGGCCTGGAAGCGGGCAAGCTGCGCCTGACCGGCGCCCTGCTGGCCGACATCTTCCTGGGCAAGATCAAGACCTGGAACGACCCGGCCATCGTCGCCGCCAACCCGGGCGTGACCCTGCCGGACGGCAAGATCACCATCGTCCACCGTTCGGACGGTTCGGGCACCACCTTCAACTTCTCCAACTACCTGTCCAAGGTCAGCCCGGAGTGGAAGACCAAGGTCGGCGAAGGCACCTCGGTGCAGTGGCCGGACGGCGTGGGTGGCAAGGGCAATGAAGGCGTTGCCTCGTACGTGAAGCAGATCAAGGGCTCCATCGGCTACGTCGAACTGGCCTACGCGCTGCAGAACGCGATGCCCTACAGCGCGCTGCAGAACGCCGCCGGTACCTGGGTGCAGCCGAACGCCGAGACCTTCGCCGCCGCTGCCGCCAGCGCCGACTGGGCCAGCGCCAAGGACTTCAACCTGGTCATCACCAACGCCCCGGGCGAGCAGGCGTGGCCGATCACCGCCACCAACTTCATGCTGATGCAGAAGAAGCCGAAGGATGCCAAGCGCAACCAGGATGCCCTGGCCTTCTTCAAGTGGGCCTTCGAAGGCGGCCAGGCCCAGGCCAACGAGCTGCACTACGTGCCGCTGCCGGCCGAGCTGGTCAAGCAGATCGAAGCCTACTGGGCGACCGAACTGAAGTGATGGCCCCGACGGTGCCCGCCCTGCGCGGGCACCGTTTCCTGCACCTCGTGCTGCCCCGCCCCTTCCTGGCCCTGCCGTCCCCATGAATGCCATCGCCCAGCCTGTAGCCGCCCCGTCCACGCGTGACACGCGTGATGCCCGCAACGACAAACTGTTTCGATGGGTGCTGGTCGGCACCGTCATCTTCGTCCTGATCGCACTGGCCTGCGCCGCACTTTCGATGTTGTGGGGCGGCCGCCATGCCCTGCAGATGCAGGGCCTGAGCTTCTTCTTCTCTTCCGACTGGAATCCGGTCGAAAACAAGTTCGGCGCGCTTGCACCGATCTACGGCACCCTGGTCACCGCGCTGATCGCGATGGTCATCGCCGTGCCGGTCAGCTTCGGCATCGCCTTCTTCCTCACCGAAGTGGCACCGCGCTGGCTGCGCGGCCCGGTCGGCACCGCCATCGAACTGCTGGCCGGCATCCCTTCGATCATCTACGGCATGTGGGGCTTGTTCGTGCTGGTGCCGGTGATGACCGAGTACGTCACCCCGTTCCTCAATGAAACCCTTGGCGAGTGGCCGATCATCGGCCCGGTGTTCCAGGGTCCGCCGCTGGGCATCGGCATGCTCACCGCCGGGTTCGTGCTGGCGATCATGGTCATTCCGTTCATCTCCTCGGTGATGCGCGAAGTGTTCCTGACCGTGCCGACCCGCCTGAAGGAATCGGCCTACGCGCTGGGCTCCACCAAGTGGGAAGTGAGCTGGGACATCGTCCTGCCCTACACCCGCTCGGCCGTGATCGGCGGTGTATTCCTCGGCCTCGGCCGCGCACTGGGCGAGACGATGGCCGTGGCCTTCGTGATCGGCAACAGCGTGCGCCTGTCGCCGTCGCTGCTGGAACCGGGCACCACCATTGCCGCACTGATCGCCAACGATTTCGGCGAAGCCACCGAAACCTATCGCTCGGCGCTGCTGCTGCTCGGCTTCGTCCTGTTCATCGTCACTTTCGTGGTGCTCGCCATCGCCCGCCTGATGCTGATGCGCCTGTCCCGCAAGGAGGGCAACTGATGTCCAGCACCGCTGACTCCCTGTACCTGCGCCGCCGTATCGGCAATGTCATCGCCATCGCGATGTCCTGCGCCACGGCCCTGTTCGGCCTGTTCTTCCTCGGCTGGATCCTGTTCACGCTCGCTTCCAAGGGCCTGGCCGGCATCAACCTGGACCTGTTCACCAAAATGACGCCGCCGCCGATGCAGGAAGGCGGCCTGGCCAACGCCTTCTTCGGCAGTGCGGTGATGTGCGCGCTGGCGATCGGCATCGGCACCCCGCTGGGCGTGCTGGCCGGCACCTGGCTGGCCGAGTACGGCAATGCACGCAAGGCCGGCACCGTGGTCCGCTTCGTCAATGACATCCTGCTGTCAGCACCGTCGATCGTGCTCGGCCTGTTCGTGTACACCTTGTATGTGATGCAGACCGGCGGCAGCTTCTCCGCCTTCGCAGGTGCACTGTCGCTGGCCTTCATCGTGCTGCCGGTGGTGGTCCGCACCACCGACGAGATGCTGCGCCTGGTGCCTTCGCAGATGCGCGAAGCCGCACTGTCGCTGGGCATCCCGCAGTGGAAGGTGATCGTGCAGGTGCTGTACCGCAGCGCTTCGGCCGGCATCATCACCGGCATCCTGCTGGCGCTGGCCCGCATTTCCGGCGAGACCGCACCGCTGCTGTTCACCGCCTTCGGCAACCAGTACTGGAACAGCAACGTGTTCCAGCCGATGGCATCGGTGCCGGTGGTGATGAACCAGTTCGCCGGCAGCCCGTATGAATCCTGGCAGGTGCTGGCCTGGGCCGGCGCGCTGGTGCTGACTGTATTCGTGCTGCTGGTCAGCCTCTCTGCGCGCGGCATCCTGCTGCGCAACCGTATCTCCCATGACTGACCTTTCCGTGGACAACGCCATGAACGACCTTTCCAACGCCGTGCCGATGCAGCGCATCGTGGTGCCGGCCTCGCACGAGAACCTGCACGCTCCGGCACCGGTCAAGCTCGCCGCGCGTGGACTGGACTTCTACTACGACAAGTTCCATGCCCTGAAGGGCATCAACCTGGAGATTCCGGAAAAGCGCGTGACCGCGCTGATTGGTCCCTCCGGCTGCGGCAAGTCGACCCTGCTGCGCATCTTCAACCGCATCTACGCGCTGTACCCGAAGCTGGAAGCGCGCGGTGAGGTGCTGCTGGACGGCGAGGACATCCTGTCGCCGAAGTACCCGATGAACCGCCTGCGCAGCAAGGTCGGCATGGTGTTCCAGAAGCCGGTGCCGTTCCCGATGACCATCTTCGAGAATGTGGCCTACGGCATCCGCCACCACGAGAAGCTGTCCAAGGCGGACATGGCCGACCGTGTCGAGCATGCGCTGCGCCAGGGCGCACTGTGGGACGAAGTGAAGGACAAGCTCAACCAGAGCGCGCTGGGCCTGTCCGGTGGCCAGCAGCAGCGCCTGTGCATCGCCCGTGCCGTGGCCCTGCGCCCGTCGGTGCTGCTGCTGGACGAACCGACCTCGGCGCTGGATCCGATCTCCACCAGCCGCATCGAGCAGCTGGTGGAAGAGCTGAAGCACGAATACACCATCGTCATCGTTACCCACAACATGCAGCAGGCGGCACGTGTTTCGGACTACACCGCCTTCATGTACCTGGGCGACCTGATCGAACACGACCGCACCGAAGTGATCTTCTCGCAGCCGTCCAAGCAGCAGACCGAGGATTACATCACCGGTCGCTTCGGCTGATCGGTGCTGTTCCTTCGCCACACGTCCCAGCCAGGCATGGCCTGGCTCTACCCGGATTGCAGACCATGAATCTTCCCAACGACCACATCGTCAAGAGCTACGACGAAGAGCAGCAGCGCCTGGTGGCCGAAATCGTGCGCATGGGCGAGATGGCCGTCGCCCAGCTGGAGGCGTCGATGGACGTCATCGAGAAGCGCGACGAGAACGCCGCCCATCGCATCATCGCCAACGACGAGGCGATCGATCAGCTGGAACAGCAGATCAGCCACGATGTGATGCGCCTGGCGCTGCGTGGCCCGATGGCGCGTGACCTGCGCGAGATCCTTGCCGGCCTGCGCATCCCGGCCGACATCGAACGCATCGGCGACTACGCGGCCAACGTCGCCAAGCGCTCCATCGCGCTGGGCAAGGTTCCGCCGCTGCCGCAGATCCAGGGCCTGCGCGCGCTGGGCCGCCTGGCGGCGCAGCAGGTGCGCCGTGCCATCACCGCCTATCGTGACAATGATGCCGCCGCCGCGCTGGAACTGCGCGAGGACGATGCCCGCCTGGATGCGCAGTACACCGCGCTGTTCCGCGAACTGCTGACCTACATGATGGAAGACCCGCGCAACATCACCCCGTGCACGCACCTGCTGTTCATGGCCAAGAACCTGGAACGCGTGGGCGACCATGCCACCAACATCGCCGAGAACGTGTGGTTCCTGGTGCACGGCGAGCAGCCGCTGCCGCCCCGGCAGAAACGCGACGAAACTTCCAGCACCGCGCAGATCTGATACTGCACTGCAACACCGGATTCGACTCCAGGGTGGCCGCTGTCCTCGCGACAGCGGCCTTTTTTGTGTGCGTGTATTGCTGGCGTTCCATCCACGCGTGGCGTGGATCTACTGCTGGGCCTACGCAGCCCGTAGGTGGCTCCATGCCGTGCGCGGATGCGCTGCTGCGCTCGCCGGTCTCACCTTCTGTAACAATTCTCACGAAAATTTGAAGTCCCGGCGAGGATTCGTTGAGTAGGATCGCTGCACCATCGATTCACCCCGGGCACCTGCCCACCACCCAAGGAGTTCGACCGATGAGCAGTTCCAACAAGACGCTGTCCCTGCTGACCGCTACCGCCCTGGCTGCCGGCCTGGGCATGACTGCCAGCGCTTCGGCCCTGAGCATGACCGACCTGGCCCAGGGCTACCTGGTGGCTGGCCAGGCGGCCAAGGCCAGCGACGCGAAGGCCACCGACGCCAAATCGACCGATGCGGCCAAGCATGCCGAGGGCAAGTGCGGCGCCGATGGCAAGAGCGCGGAAGGCAAGTGTGGTGGCGACAAGGGCAAGGCCGCAGCCGGCACCGATGCGAAGGCCAAGACCGGCGGCGACAAGAAGTCGGCCGAAGGCAAGTGTGGCGAAGGCAAGTGCGGTGCCAAGCACTGAGGTCCGCGCCAGCGTCGTCCTCCCGCAGCCGCCGCTCCCTGCGGCGGCTGCGGGGTTGGGGCTGCGCCGGGCGCTGCTGCAGCAACTGCAGGACGCTCCCGCCTGCGACTTCGACTTCCTCGAATGCGCACCGGAAAACTGGATCGGGGTCGGCGGCCCTGCCGGCGACGCTCTCGCCGAGCTCGCCACGCGCCATCCACTGAGCTGCCATGGCCTGTCACTGTCGCTGGGCGGCAGCGCGCCGCTGGATGTGCAGCTGCTGGCCCAGGTGGGCGCCTTCCTCGAACAGCACAGGGTGCCGCTGTACAGCGAGCATCTGAGCTACTGCAGCGATGACGGTCATCTGTACGACCTGCTTCCCATTCCGTTCACCGAAGAAGCGGTGCATCACACCGCCGCCCGCATCGCCCGGGTGCAGGACATTCTCGGTCGCCGCATCGCGGTGGAAAACGTGTCCTACTACCTGGCGCCACATCCGGCGATGGACGAACTGGCATTCACCACTGCCGTGCTCGCCGAGGCCGATTGTGACCTGCTGCTGGACGTCAACAATGTCTTCGTCAACGCCTGCAACCACGGGTACGACGCCGACACCTTCATCGCCGGGCTGCCCGCCGCACGCATTGCCTGCCTGCACGTGGCCGGGCATCTGGACGAAGCGCCGGACCTGAAGATCGATACCCATGGCAGTGCGGTGATCGACCCGGTCTGGGAGCTGCTGGCACGCACCTATGCCCGCATCGGCCCGCGCCCGACCCTGCTCGAACGCGACTTCAATTTCCCGCCCTATGCCGAGCTGCAGGGCGAGCTGCAGACCATCCGCCGCCTGCAGGCCGCACATGCAGGGGGCGCCCATGGCTGATTCGCCCGGGACGCTGCGCGCCCAGCAGCACGCATTCACCGCGCACCTGCGTGATCCGCAGGCGGTGCCCGCACCGGCCGGCCTCGAAGCGCGGCGGGTAGCGGTGTACCAGCAGCTGCTGTTCAACAACCTGCTGGGCCTGCTCAGCAATGGCTTCCCGGTCTGCGTGCGCCTGCTGGGCGAACCGGCCTGGAACGCCCTGGTACGGCACTACTTCGCCCACCATCGCTGCCAGACGCCGTTGTTTACCGAACTGGCCGCCGAATTCGTGCAGTGGCTGCAGGCCCAGGCGCAGCTTCCCCATCCGGCTCTGGCAGAACTGGCCCACTACGAGTGGGTGGAGACCGCGCTGTACCAGTTGCAGGCGACGCCGCTGCCGGATGCGGGTGATATCGACCCGTTGCAGCATCCACTGCAGCGATCGCCGCTGGCCTGGCCACTGCTGTATCGCTGGCCGGTCCATCAGTTGGGTACCGAAGAAGCGCCGTCGGAACCGCCGGCCGAATCCACCGGCCTGCTGGTGCGACGCGATGCCGACGGTGCGGTGCGCTTTGCCGTTCTCAGCAGCTTGGCAGTGCACCTGCTGACGCTGATCGGAGAGGCGCCCGGCGCCACCGGCCAGCAGCAACTGCGCACGCTGGCCAGGCTGCACCATCTCGATCCTGAAAGCCTGGCCGCCCCCGGCGCCCAGTTGCTGCAGCAATTCCTGCGTGCCGGCGTGATCGGCCCGATACCCACCCCGCCCTGACGCCCCTTCCAGGAGACCGTCCCATGAACACCCCGACCCTGGCCACCCTGCGTGGCCAGCTGGACCGTTGCGCCCCGTGGTTGGCCCCGCTCGGCCTGCGCCTGCTGCTGGCCTGGGAATACTTCGAGTCCGGCCGCGAGAAGCTGCACGGCGAAAACTGGTTCGCCGACCTGCAGGGCGCCTTTCCGTTCCCGTTCGACCAGTTGCCGGCCGCGCTGAACTGGCAGCTGGCGACCTGGTTCGAACTGATCGGCGCGGCCTGCCTGCTGTTCGGGTTCGGTACCCGTTTCGCCGCCGCCAGCCTGCTGGTGCTGACCATGGTAGCCACCTACGCGGTGCACTGGCCGATGGAATGGAGCTCGCTGGGCGACCTGGCGATGGGTTACGCCATCAGCGACCAGGGCTTTGGCAACTTCAAGCTGCCGCTGCTGTTCATGGCGATGCTGCTGCCCTTGATGTTCAGTGGCGCCGGCAAGCTCAGCGTGGATGCGTGGTTGGCCCGATGGCTGCCATCGGGCACGGCGGCACGGCCAGCGGTCCGCTAGGCCGGCGCGCCCCGTGCCAACCATGGTCGCACCTGCCGGGATCCCGGCCACCCGGTGCTCCGGTAGCTGTCGACCTTGGTCGACACACGCGCACGCGGGGAACCCGTGGACCAGAGGCTGGCCGGGCGCTCAGGGTCGCTCTGCTAGAATCCTCACATGACTGATCCCACCCCCGCACCTGCCGCCGCCCCCGTTTCCGACGTACCCCAGGCGCAGCGCGCGATGTCACAACGCTTCCGCGGCTTCCTGCCGGTGGTGGTGGACGTGGAGACCGGCGGCTTCGACAGCCAGCGCAACGCGCTGCTGGAAATCGCCGCAGTGCCGATCGAGATGGACGAGAACGGCCTGCTCTATCCCGGCCAGACCGCCAGCGCCCACGTGGTGCCAGCCGAAGGCCTGGAGATCGACCCGAAGTCGCTGGAAGTGACCGGCATCATCCTCGACCACCCGTTCCGGCTGGCCAAGGAAGAGAAAGCAGCACTGGACCACGTGTTCACCCCGGTACGTGCGGCGATGAAGAAGTACGGCTGCCAGCGCGCCATCCTGGTTGGCCACAACGCGCATTTCGATCTCGGCTTCGTCAACGCTGCCGTGGCCCGCACCGGGCACAAGCGCAATCCGTTCCACCCCTTCAGCGTGTTCGACACGGTGACCCTGGCCGGCATCGCCTACGGCCAGACCGTGCTGGCACGCGCGGCCAATGCGGCCGGGCTGGGCTGGGATGCCAACGAGGCGCACAGCGCGGTGTATGACACCGAGCAGACGGCACGCCTGTTCTGCACCATCGCCAACGCCTGGCCGCGGTAAGGCGGCCAGCGGCGCAACCGCATCCACGCATGGCGTGGATCTACTACGGCAACACCAGTAGATCCACGCCATGCGTGGATGATCAACCAATACTCGTACGATCGCGCCCGTCACTCTTCGCGCGGTACAGCGCACGGTCGGCACGTTGATACAGCAGCGCCGGGGTGCGGTCGTCGGCATCCAGTTCCACCAGGCCGGCACTGAAGGTCACGCGCAGGCCCGGCACCCCCGCCCAATCCAGGTGGTCATGGAACAGGCCGCGCAGTCGCGCGCACAGTTGTGCTGCTTCTTCCAGGCGGGTGTCGTTGAGCAGCAACGCGAATTCTTCGCCGCCGGTGCGCGCGGGCAGGTCCGAATCGCGGCACGCGGCGGCGATCACCTGCGCCACTTCCCTCAGCACCGCATCGCCGATGCTGTGGCTGTGCCGATCGTTGACGTCCTTGAAGTGATCGATGTCCAGCACCACCAGGCACAGCGGATGGCCACTGCGCTGGGCGCGGGCGAAGTCGCGTGCCAGTGACTCGTCGAAACCGCGACGATTGGCCAGCCGCGTAAGCGCGTCCTCACGTGCTTGCCGTTCAAACGCCTCGGCCTGCCGCGCAAGGCGCTCGGCCAGCTCGGTCTTTTCCAGGTTCAGCGCCTGCAGGTGCACGGTCTGTGCCTGCAGGTCGAAAGTGGCCTCGTCCACGCGCTGGGCAAGGCGCAGGTTGCTGGCCTTGTACTGCTGCAGCAGGAAGCGGTACAGCGCCACCAGCGCGGCCAGCAGCAACAGCCCGATCAGCGCCTGCACGCTGTGCCGCTGCCACCAGAACGGTTCGACGGTGAAGCTCCACACCGCCTCCTGATGGCCCCAGGTGCCGCCGGGGTGCGAGGCCCCCACATGCAGGGTGTAGTCGCCCGGCGGCAGGCCGACAAACTCCACGCTGCGCTGTGGGCCGCGTTCGACCCAGCCGGTATCCAGGCCATCCAGCCGCGTTCGGTAACGGATGCGGTCGGACATCAGGTAGCTCAGGCCCACGTAGCTCACCGCCAACCGGCGCCCACCGGGAATCAGGTTCAGGTCCGGCCCTTCCCAGTGCACCGGGGCACCGTCCACCTGCACGTTCTCGATCGCCGCCGGCGGTGCCGGGCGCTCGCGGAAGCGCTGCAGCCGCTGCGGATCGACCGTGCTCAGGCCACCGGCGGTCACCACCCAGAACGTGCCGTCCTGGCGCAGGATCGCCGAAGGCCCGGAACTGCCGTTGGCCTGCGCGTTGGCCATGCCATCGATCTCGTTGTAGCGCTCCACCGTCACCCGCGGCGCGCGGCCATCAGCCACTGCGTTGAGGGTGGCCATGTCGGTGCGCAGCACGCCACGGTTGCTGCTGATCCAGACATTGCCCAGACGGTCGGGCACCAGCTGGAACACCGCATCCACCGGCATGCCCTGCTCCAGACCGACGCGCGCCAGCCTGCCGTCCTGCCAGCGGTACAGGCCACGGTCGCTGCTGATCCACATCGCATCGCCGATCTGGTGGAAACCGAACACGCTGCGGCCCCCCCCCAACGGCGCCAGGTCGATCGACTGGACGTGGTCACCCCGCAGCACGCGGATACCCTCGATGGTGCCGATCCATAGATTGCCGTGCTGATCGTGTTCCAGTGCGGTGATCAGTCCGCCCGGCATGCCCGCCACGCTGGACACCCGCACCGCATCGCCGTCGATGCGGATCACGCCCTTCTGCGTGCCGGCCCAGACAACCCCGTCCGGCGCGATGCTGATCGCACGGATGTTGCCGCCCGGCAGGCCATCGTCGGCAGCATAGTTGTGGCGCAGGCGCCCATCGGCCCGCAGCCGGTAGATGCCATCACCAAAGGTGCCCACCCACAGGTCGCCGCCCGGGTCCTGGGCCAGGCTCAACACCGAAGGTGCCTTGCCGCCGCGGTTGTGCAGCGGCATCGCACGGAAGCGCCCATCGGCAGTGCGCAGGTCCAGGCCACTGGCGCTGCCCACCCACAGCTGGCGGTCGTGGGCTTCAAACACCGTACGCACGTAATCGCCACTCAGGCCGTCGCGTTCGGTGTAGCTGCTGAACAGCGTTTCGCGCAGGCGGTACAGGCCACCGTTGGCCCCCACCCAGATGCTTCCCTCGGCATCTTCGCGCAGGCTGACCACACGCCCGCCGGGCAGGTTCAGGCCCGCCGGCAGCCGTTCCAGGCCGTGCGCGGAGATGCGCAGCAGGCCCTGGTTCTCGGTGCCCAGCCACAGGTCACCGTGGCGGTCCTGCAGCATCGAGGTCAGGTGCAGCTGGCCGGGAAGGCGATGCACTAGCACCAGGCTGTCACCTTCCACCCGGTACAGGCGTTCGCCCGCGACGATCCACAACGCGCCATCGGGCGCGCGATAGGGCCACGACAACCCCTTGCCGACGCCCCATGCGGCCGGTGCGCGTTTCAGCACGCCATCGTTGTCCCGCAGCACCAGCCCATCAAGCGTGCCGATCCAGATCCGGTCCTGCGCATCCACTGCCATCTTGGTGAAGCTCATCGCCAGCGGCAGGTCCGGCGGCGGCGGCTGGTAGACGATGCCCTTGTCCGGGGTCAGGTAGCCGATGCCCTTGCCTTCATACAGCAGCCACAGGCGCCCCTGGCTGTCCATCTGCATGGATTGGATCAGCACCTGCGGGGTATCGGGCTGGTGCTCCCAGACCCGCCATTGGCCGTCGCTGCCGCGATGGCTGACATTGCCGCGTGAATCGCTGATCCACAGCCCACCCTGGTGATCGACCAGCAGCGCGCCAATGCCGTTGTCACGCAGTCCCGGCCGCGTACTGCGGTCGAACACGGTGAAATCCAGACCGTTGTAGCGCACCAGCCCTTCCCAGGTGGCGAACCAGAGATGGCCTTCCGGGGTCTGGGCGATATCGCGCAGCGAGTTGTGCGGCAGGCCGTTGCGCGAGGTCCAGACGTCGATGGCGTAGTCACGCAGCGGCGGTGCGCCACTCTGCGCGGCCAGCGGCGCGGCCACGGCCAGCAGCAGCCACAGCACGCCCAGCCGCAGCAGGCGACTGAGTGGTTGTGCGTGACGCCCCGCCCGGCGCCTGCTCGCCCCCTGCCCGCCCATCAGTGCAGCGGCGGTGGCCAGATGCGGATGCCGGTGGCGGCAACAGACGCGAACAGGGTCAGCCGTACCGCGCAGGGCGGCATGCCGGCAGGAACGGGCAGGCTCATCGGACGAAGGATGGGGAAGTACGCAGATGATAGGGCAAACCCTGTCGCTGGCGTCACCGCCCCCGGTCAACCCCCGGTTGAACGACGACCAGGCAGCACCGCACCCGGCTCGGCACGACAGCGATACAGATGCCGCCAGGCCTTGCCCGCTGCTACCGGACGCTGGCGCTCAGCGCGCCTCGGCGCTGGCCGACCACTGCACCACCGCTTCCAGGCCGCCTTCGGGGCGGTTGCGCAGCCACAGCCGCCCCCCGTCCTTTTCGGCCAGGGCGCGGGCGATGGTCAGGCCCAGGCCGGCACCGCCGGTCTGCCGCGAACGCGATGTTTCCACCCGCACGAACGGATCGAACACCGCTTCCAGCTGATCATCGGCCAGGCCAGGGCCATCATCGGCGATCACCACCGTGATCGTGCCTTCGCCGCGCTCGACACGTACCCGCGCGCGCTGCGCATACATCACCGCGTTGTCCACCAGGTTGGAGAACAACCGGTGCATGGCCAGCGGGCGCAGCATCAGCACCGCGCCGCTACGGCCTTCAAAGACGACATCGGCGCCATCCTCGGCAGTGTCTTCAACGATGCTTTCCAGCAGCGAATCCAGATCCAGCGCTGCACGCTGCTCGGCGCTCTCTGCACTGCGGGCAAGTTCCAGCCCCTCGCGCACCAGTGCCTGCATCGCTGCCAGGTCACCGATCAGGCGCTCGCGCAAGGTCTCGTCGGTTACGTTTTCCAGGCGCAGGCGCAGCCGCGTCAGTGGCGTCTGCAGATCGTGGGTGATCGCTGCCAGCATCTGCGTGCGCTCGGCCAGGTGCCGCTGCAGCCGGTGCTGCATGGCATTGAAAGCCTCGGCGGCGCGTTGCACTTCGCGCGGGCCGCGCAGCGGCAGGGGCGCGCGCTGCAGGTCATCGCCCAGGTCTTCGGCTGCCGCCGCCAGTTCCTGCAGCGGTGCGCTGGCCATGCGCGCCACCACATAGGCCAGCACGGCGATGGCCAGCACCAGCAGGGTGAGGAACAGCGGGTCCACCGCCAGGATGCCGTTGTGCGCGATGGCCGGTGAATCCAGCGCCAGCTTCAGCAGTGTGCCGTCGTTGAGTACCACGTCCACCGCCCGGCACTTGGGTGGAATAAAGGTAGGGTCGCGCTCACGCGGCGGCTTGCGATGGCCCGGCGGTGGCGGCGGCAACAGGTCCTGCAGCTTGGGAATGCACGAGCGGAACGAAGCGAAGTGCACGTGCGCCCGCGACACCGGCCCCGGGCGATCCTCCAGCACGTCCATCAGCGCCTTGTCGGCCCGCCCGATACGGGCACCCGGTTGCAGCGCACGCACGCTGGGGCCACCGATCTCCAGCAGGCGCTCGCGCAGTTCCGGGTTGCCGTCCAGCAGGTTGATGTAGCCCTGCAGGCGGTCGGCGATGCGGTTGAGGTTCTGCCGCTCGAACTCCTGCTGGCGCTTGGAACTGGCCAGCATGGTCGCGCCGATCGCGGCCACGCTCATGCCCAGCAGCAGGATCACGAACAGGCGTCCCACCATCGAGGACAGGAAATGGCGCAGGCGCTTCATCGCGGCTTATTCCAGGTTGACGGCCGAGGCCAGCACGTAGCCTTCGTTGCGCACGGTCTTGATCAGCCCATCGGGCCCGCCATCGTCGGCCAGCTTGTTGCGCAGCCGGCTGACCTGCAGGTCGATGGCGCGATCCTGCGCTTCATAGTTGCGACCACTGCTGAGCGCCACCAGCTGCTCGCGCGAGAGCACCTTGTTGGCGTGGGCGATGAACACCCGCAGCAGCCGGAACTCGGCACCGGACAGCACCACAACGCGCCCGTCCGGGTCGACCAGGTGGCGGTGTTCCAGATCGAAGATCCAGCGCGAAAAACGCGCACGGCGCACTGCCAGCGGTTCCAGGTTGGCCGGCAGCGCCTCGGTCCGGCGCAGCACGTTGCGGATCCGCGCCAGCAGCTCGCGCGGTTCGAACGGCTTGGCCAGGTAATCATCGGCACCCATTTCCAGGCCCAGCACGCGGTCGATCGGTTCGGCACGCGCGGTCAACATGATCACCGGCGTGTTCGAACGCGCGCGCAGGTCGCGGCACAGGGTCAGGCCGTCTTCGCGCGGCAGGTTGAGGTCGAGCACGATCAGGTCCACGTGCTCGCGCTCGAGCAGCTGGCGCATGCTGGTGCCATCGGCAGCCGTGCTGACCTGGTAGCCGGCACGGCCCAGCTGCTCGGCCAGCAGGGTGCGGATATCGTTGTCGTCATCGACGATCAGCAAACGATGCATCGGGTTTTCAGTCTCCATGTGGCGATCATCCCGTGTCGGCAGCTGAACCGCATCCTGGCCAATGCGTACCACTGTATCCACGCAGGCGCGGGATACCTGCCGATACGCCGTCTCGCAGACAGTGTTACATAGAGACACACCCCGAGGATTGAGTGCATCGTCGCCCGATCTTCACAATGCCTGCCAACGCCGCCGATGCGGCCCCCAGAGTGAAGCCACCACGTGATCTCCCGCCTGTTGCCCGCGACCCGCAAGGGCCGCCTGATGCTGCTTGCCCTGCTTGTCCTGATCGCCGCGGTGTCGGCCTGGTGGCTGCTGCGCAAGCCGGCCGCGCCGGCACTGGCCACCACGCCGGTCAGCCGCGGCGACATCGAACAGACCGTGGAAGCCACCGGCGTGATCGATGCCTTCAAGCTGGTCAGCGTGGGCGCGCAGGCATCCGGCCAGATCAAGTCGCTGAAGGTACAGCTGGGCGATACGGTGAAGGAAGGCGACCTGATCGCCGAGATCGACGCGACCACCCAGCAGAACCAGGTGCTCAACGCGCAGGCCTCGCTGGACCAGGTGACCGCGCAGCGCGCGGTGCAGCAGGCCAGCCTGCGCCAGGCCGAACTGGAATTCGCGCGCCAGCAGCAGATGCTGGCTGCCGAAGCCACCTCACGCCAGGAATACGACGCTGCCGAGGCGCAGCTGAAGACCGCGCGGGCGCAGCTGCAGTCCTACGAGGCACAGATCAAGGGCCGCCAGACCGAGCTGGGCACCGCCCGCGCCAACCTGGCCTACACCCGCATCGTCGCGCCGATGGATGGCACCGTGGTGGCGGTGGTGGCCGAAGAAGGCCGCACGGTGAACGCCAACCAGACCGCGCCGACCATCGTCATGCTGGCGCGGCTGGACGTGGTGACCGTCAATGCCGAGGTATCCGAGGCCGACGTGGTCAAGATCAAGGCCGGCATGCCGGTGTACTTCACCACCCTGGGCGACCCCGACCGCAAGTACCACGCCACCCTGCGCCAGATCAATCCGGCGCCCGCCTCCATCGCCAATGAAAGCTCGTCCAGCTCCAGCAGCTCGTCCAGTTCCAGCTCCAGCAGCGCGATCTACTACAACGCCCTGTTCGATGTGGAAAACCCGGATGGCACCCTGCGCATCGACATGACCGCGCAGGTGTCGGTGCTGCTCAAGCAGGCCAAGGGCGTGCTGCTGGTGCCGGCCGTTGCATTGGGGCCGAAGGCGCGCGATGGCGAACGCATCGTGCGGGTGGTCGACGACAAGGGCCAGCCGCAGCCGCGCAAGGTCAAGGTCGGCATCAACAACGGCGCCAATGCCGAGATCCTGGCCGGCCTGCAGGAAGGCGAGCGCGTGGTGGTCGGTGAAGGCGGCGCTGCAGCGGCCGCTGGCGGCGGCAACCGCGGTGGCATGCAGATGCGGGTGGGCGGCCCGGGCATGGGGCGCCGATGAGCACGACGGCGCCATTGCTGCGCCTGCGCGACCTGCGGCGCGAGTTCCCCGCCGGCGAAGACGTCATCGCCGTGCTGCGCGACGTGAACCTGGATATCCACGCCGGTGAGATGGTGGCCATCGTCGGCCAGTCCGGTTCGGGCAAGTCCACGCTGATGAACATTCTTGGCTGCCTGGACCGCCCGACCCGCGGCAGCTACCAGGTGGCCGGCCGCGAGACCGGCAGGATGGAACCTGACGAGCTGGCCGAGCTGCGTCGCGAGCACTTTGGTTTCATTTTCCAGCGCTATCACCTGCTGGGCGACCTGGATGCGCGTGGCAACGTGGCCGTGCCGGCGGTGTATGCCGGCAGCCCCGGACCGGTGCGTACCGCACGCGCGGAACAGCTGCTGCAGCGCCTCGGCCTGGCCGATCGCATGCACCACAAGCCCGGGCAGCTGTCCGGCGGCCAGCAGCAGCGCGTGTCGATCGCGCGCGCGCTGATGAACGGCGGCGAGGTGATCCTGGCCGATGAACCCACCGGCGCGCTGGATACGAAGTCCGGCGAGGAAGTGATGTCCATCCTTGGCGAACTGCATGCCGAGGGCCACACCATCATCATCGTCACCCACGACATGAGCGTGGCCGAGCACGCACAGCGCATCATCGAGATCCGCGACGGCGAGATCATCGCCGACCGGGTCAATCCGAACGCGCCCAGCTACCGCGCCCAGCGCGAACCTGCTGCCGGCGTGGCCCACGGCAGCAGCTGGCAGGCCGCGCGCGATCGCTTCACCGAAGCGTTCCGGATGGCCCTGCTGGCGATGAACGCCCATCGCCTGCGCACCTTCCTGACCATGCTCGGCATCATCATCGGCATCGCCTCGGTGGTATCGGTGGTGGCCCTGGGCAACGGCTCACAGCAGCAGATCCTGCAGAACATCAGCGCACTGGGCACCAACACCATCGATGTCTATCCCGGACGCGGATTCGGCGACATGCGCTCGGCACGGGTGCAGACACTCAAGGCCAGCGATGCCGACGCCCTGTCGCGGCAGAGCTATGTGGACAGCGCCACGCCGAGCGTTTCCAGTTCGGTCACCGCACGCTACCGCAACCAATCGGCCACCGCGCAGATCAGCGGTGTCGGCGAGCAGTACTTCCGGGTCAAGGGCGTGAGCCTGCTCAGTGGCAGCTTCTTCGACACCGACGCGGTGAAGGGCCTGGCCCAGGTCGCGGTGATCGACGAGAACACGCGTACCCAGTTCTTCCCCGACAGCGACCCGATCGGGCAGGTGATCCTGCTTGGCAACGTGCCGGTGCGGGTGGTGGGCGTGGCCAAGAAGCAGAGCTTCGGCTTTGGTGGCAGCACCAGCCTGAGCGTGTTCGTGCCCTACACCACGGTGATGTCGCGCATGCTCGGGCAGAGCCACGTCTCCAGCATCACCGTGCGGGTCAACGATGAGACGCCGATGGATGCGGCGCAGGAAGCCATCACCCGGTTGCTGACCATGCGCCATGGCAGCGAGGACTTCTTCCTCAGCAACAGCGCCGAGATCCGCGACACCATCGAACAGACCACGCGCACCATGACCCTGCTGATCGGCGCGATCGCCGCCATCGCGCTGCTGGTCGGCGGCATCGGCGTGATGAACATCATGCTGGTGTCGGTGACCGAACGCACCCGCGAGATCGGCGTGCGCATGGCGGTGGGCGCGCGGCAGAGTGACATCCGCCAGCAGTTCCTGATTGAAGCGGTACTGGTGTGCCTGCTCGGCGGCCTGCTTGGCATCGGCCTGGCGCTGCTGATGGGCGTGCTGATCGGCCGCTTCGCCAGCGATTTCCAGGTGCTTTTCTCCACTGCCTCCATCATTGCCGCCTTCGCCTGTTCCACACTGATCGGCGTGGCGTTTGGCTTCCTGCCGGCACGCAGTGCCGCCCAGCTCGATCCGGTAGAGGCCCTGGCCCGCGAATGAAGATGATGATCCGACTGCCCTTCCCTGTTTCCTCCCGCCTGCTGCTGGCCGGCGCCGTTGTGCTCGCGTTGTCCGGCTGCGCTTCGGCGGGCCGCTATCCGGTGCAGGACACCCGCGTGGCCGCGACCTATGGCCGCGGCGATGCCACCCTCAACGCGGCGGCCGAAGCCCCGCACAGCGGCCTGGATACCCCGGCCCGCGACATCCGCCAGGACACCTGGTGGACAGGGTTTGCCGATGAACGGCTGGACCGCCTGGTGGCACAGGCACTGGCAGCCAACACCGACCTGGCCGCCGCCGGCCTGGCCGTGCAACGGGCACGGCTGCAGGCCGGGTTGGCCAGCAACGCGCTGTGGCCACAACCCTCCTCTTCCGGGGTGAGTGGCAGCGGCAGCCGCGCCACCGACCAGGGCGACGACTGGCGCCGCAGCTATTCCACCGGCGTGTCGCTGGGATGGGAAATCGACCTGTGGGGACGCCTGCGCACCCAGCGCGACATTGCCCGCTGGGAAGCCGATGCCAGCGAAGAAGACCGGCAGAACACCGCCCTGCTGGTGATCGGCGATGTCATCAACCAGTACTGGGCGCTGGCCTACCTCAACCAGTCCATCGCCACCGGCCAGGCCAACCTGGAGCGCCTGCAGCGCACCCACGAGCTGGTGCAGGCACGCTTCGATGCCGGCGCGGTATCGCGGCTGGAAGTACGCCAGGCGCTGCAGAACCTGCAGTCGCAGCGCTCGGCGCAGAGCGCGCTGGAACAGCAGCGGGTGGAAGTGCGCAATGCGCTGGCCGTGCTGCTCGATGGCAGCCCCTGGCCGCAGCAGGACGAGCCACAGAACCTGCTCGATGCACGCAGCCCGATCATCGCCGAAGGCCTGCCGGCCGACCTGCTTGGCCGCAGGCCCGACCTGCGCGCCGCCGAGCTGCGGCTGCGCAACAGCCTGAAGACGATCCGGGTAACCGCCACCCAGTACTACCCGGCGTTGAGCCTGACCGGCAGCCTGGGGTCCAGCGCGACCTCGCTGGGGGACGTGCTGCGCAACCCGGTGGCGACCCTCGGTGCCGGCCTGTCGTTGCCGTTCCTCAACCTGCAGCGCGCGCAGCTGGATACGGACGTGGCAGGCACCAACTACCAGATTGCCGCAACCACCTTCCGCAAGACGCTGTATACAGCACTTTCAGAGGTGGACAACGCGCTGTCCGCGCGCGAGCAGCTGCTGCGCCAGGTGACGGCATCACAGGCGTCGTACGACGAGGCCGTGGAAGTCGAGCGCGCGCAGGAAGTGCGCTACCGCGTGGGTGCCACCGACCTGCGCACGTGGCTGGAAGCGCAACAGACCCGGCGTGATGCGGAACTGTCACTGGCACGGGTGCGGCAGAGCCAGCTGAACAACGACGTGACGTTGTTCAAGGCGCTGGGCGGCAGCGCGGGGTGAGGCAGCGGGAGCGCCAACCAAGGTTGGCGACTACCGGTAGGTGTCGACCTTGGTCGACACGGCCGATCCACGCCATGCGTGGATTGGATCGCCGGTAGCGCCGGGCATGGCCCGGCGTTACCGGAAAGCCGATCAACCGCGCTGGCGCACGGCCTCGAACAGGCTGACGCCGGCGGCGACGGACACGTTCAGGCTCTCGATCTCGCCCGGCATCGGAATCTTGACCAGGCCATCGCAGTTCTCGCGGGTCAGGCGGCGCAGGCCGTCGGCTTCACCGCCCAGCACCAGTGCGATATTGCCCTTCAGGTCCAGCTGGTACAGCGAGGCGGTCGCTTCCCCGGCCAGGCCGTAGATCCACACGCCCTGCTTCTGCAGGTCCTTCAGGCAGCGCGACAGGTTGGTCACCGCCACCACCGGGATCAGGTCGGCGGCACCGGCCGAGGTCTTGCGCACCGTGGCATTCACCGAGGCCGACTTGTCCTTGGGAATGATCACCGCGGTGGCGCCGGCAGCGGCAGCCGAACGCAGGCAGGCGCCCAGGTTGTGCGGGTCCTGTACCTCGTCCAGCACCAGCAGCAGGGCCTTGCCGTCGGCAGCGGTCACCAGCCCTTCCAGCTCGTTCTCGCTGTAGGTGCGGGCGGCGGCATAGCGCGCGGCCACGCCCTGGTGGCGCACCGAGCCGCCAACGCCGTCCAGCGCCTGGCTGTTGACCTTGCGTACGTCGATGCCCTTGCGCCGGGCGTTTTCTTCAATCTCGGTCAGGCGCGGGTTCTTCGCACCGGCCTCGACCAGCACTTCGCGGACGTTCTCGGCGTCGTTCTCGATGGAGGAGGCGACGGCGTTGACGCCGACGATCCACTGGCTGTTCTTGCTCATGCGGGCAGGACCGGAAAGGGGGTGGCTATGGTAGAGCATCGGGGGCGGCCGCGCTTCGCGCTCGCCGGGCATGGCCCGGCGCTACCTGCCGTTCACCCTTCGGTCGAACGGCTGCGCGGTGGCCAGTGCGGGGTGTCGTGGTCGGGATGCTGGTGGGACACGATCGTGGCCAGGAACTCCAGCGCGTCCACGTCGTCCACCGTGCGCCGGGCCGGCAGTTTGGCCAGCCCGTCGACGAAGGGCAGCTTGCGCTCGACGCCATACTGGATGGTCGGCGGCAGGCGCTCGGGCTGATCAAAGGCGCCGGCCGCCACTGCCACGCCGTCCGGTGCTTCGTAGGTAAGCGGCGTACCGCAGTCGGCGCAGAATCCACGCCGCACCACGTTGGAGGATTGGAAATAGCGCGGCTGGCCGCGGGTCCAGCTGAACTGCACCCCGCGCACCGAAACCAGTGGCGCGTAGTACGCGCCGAAGGCTTTCTGGCACATCCGGCAATGGCAGATCGAACTGTCGGTCAGCGCGCCGCGTGCCTGGAACCGGATCGCGCCGCACTGGCAGCCACCGCTGTATTCGGGTTGACCCTGCATGGTGCGTTTCTCCGTAGCGTCGTGCCAACCAAGGTTGGCACCTACCGGGTGAGGTAGGTGCCGACCGTTGGTCGGCACACCTTTCAATATTTCTTCTTGGTGCGCTTGGCCGGCTTGCCACGCTCGGGCGGCGGCGGCGGGCTGGCTTCCTCTTCCTCGCCCTTGTGCTCCACCAGCCGGAAGTCGATCTTGCGCTCTTCCATGCTGGCCTTCAGCACCAGGATGCGCACCTGGTCACCCAACCGGTAACTGCTGCCGCGCCGTTCGCCGGTCAAGGTCTTGCGGGTCGCGTCGAACTTGTAATAGTCCTGCGGCAGCTGGGTGACATGCACCAGGCCCTGCACCTTCGACTCGGCCAGCTCCACGAACAGGCCGAAGCTGGTCACGCCGCTGATCACGCCATCGAACTGGCCACCCACGTGCTTTTCCATCCACGCGGCGCGGTAACGCTCATCCACTTCGCGCTCGGCTTCATCGGCACGACGCTCGCGCTCGGAGCACTGCAACGCCAGCGCTGCCATTTCGCGCGCGTTGTAAGTGAACTTGTCCAGCGGCTTGCCCGACAGCGCATGCTTGATCGCACGGTGCACCAGCAGATCGGGATAACGACGGATCGGCGAAGTGAAGTGCGCATACGCTTCCAACGCCAGTCCGAAGTGGCCGTTGTTGTCCGGGCTGTACACCGCCAGGCTCTGGCTGCGCAGCAGCACCGATTCCAGCAGGGTGGCGTCAGGACGGTCGCGGATCTTCTTCAGCAGCTTGGTGTAATCGCCCGGCCGAACCTTCGACCACGGCGGCAGGCTCAGCTTGAATTCCTTCAGGAACTCCAGCAGGTCGGCGAACTTGGTCTCCGGCGGCTTTTCATGCACGCGGTATGGCGCCGGCACATGGCGCGACAACAGATACTTGGCGGCCTCCACGTTGGCGGCGATCATGCATTCCTCGATCAGCTTGTGCGCGTCATTGCGCACCAGCATGCCGGCCTGGGTGACTTCACCGCGGTTGTCCAGCACGAAGCGCACTTCGCTGCTTTCAAACTCGATCGCGCCACGCTTGCTGCGCGCCTTCGACAGCACCTTGTACAGCTGGTGCAGGCGCTGCACCTGCGGCAGCAGGTCGCCGATGAAGGCCTTGGCGCCGGCATCGTCCTCGCCCACGGCCTGCCAGACCTGGGTGTAGGTCAGGCGCGCGTGCGAATTCATCACTGCTTCGTAGAAGCGCGAACCAGTGACCTGGCCTTCGCGGTCGATCTGCATGTCGCAGACGAAGCACATGCGGTCGACCTTCGGCATCAGCGAGCAGATGCCGTTGGACAGCGTTTCCGGCAGCATCGGCACCACGAAACCGGGGAAGTAGACCGAGGTCGCACGCTTCTGCGCTTCATCGTCCAGCGGCGTGCCCGGACGAACATAGTTGGAGACATCGGCAATGGCCACCACCAGGCGGAAGCCATCGGCATTCGGCTCGCAGTACACCGCGTCGTCGAAGTCCTTGGCATCTTCGCCATCGATGGTCACCAGTGGCGTACTGCGCAGATCAACGCGGTCGCCGATCATCGCCGGTTCCACCACCAGCGGCACCGAGGCGGCCTCGTCCAGCACTTCCTGCGGGAACTCGAACGGCAGTTCGTGGCCGTGGATGGCGGTCTCCACCACCAGCGACGCGGTCAGCTTGTCGCCGAGCACGGCGATTATGCGGCCGATCGGCGGACGCCGGCTGTCCGGGGCCTGGGTCAGTTCACAGACCACCAGCTGGCCGTCACGGGCGCCACCGGTCTGGTCCGGGGGTACCTGCACATTGCGCTGGATGCGCTTGTCATCGGGTACCACGTAGTTGATGCCCATCTCGACGCTGAAACGGCCGATCAGGCGGGTCATGCCCCGCTCAAGCACGCGGGCGATGCTGCCTTCGCGGCGGCCGCGGTGGTCGATGCCGGTGACGCGGGCGAGCACCTTGTCACCGTGCATCACCTTGCGCATTTCATACGGCGGCAGGAACAGATCGTCGCCGCCCTCGACCGGGCGCAGGAAGCCGAAGCCTTCCGGGTTGGCGATCACCACGCCGGTCACCAGGTTCAAGGTCTGGATCGGGGCAAAGCCACCGCGGCGGTTCTGCACCAGCTGGCCATCGCGCACCATCGCACCGAGGCGGCGCGACAGCGCTTCTGCGCGGTCCGGTGCGGTCAGGCCCAGCCGCGCACCGAGTTCTTCGGCACTCTGCGGACCTTCGCAGCGTTCCAGCAACGCCAGGATCGCCTCACGGCTGGCAATGGGTTGTTCGTACTTTTCCGCCTCGCGGGATGCATAGGGATCATCGATCACCTTGCCCGCCGGCGGCAGCTTGCGGCTCGGCGCAGGCCCCGGCGCGGCAGCGCCGCGGGAACCCCGACCGCGCGGTGCGGCGGCGCCATCGGCCATCTCGGGGAGCCAGCCCGGCAACGGCTTGCCTGGCTTGTTGTTGCGTGCCGGACCGGCCTTGGCCCCCTTGTTCGGGGCTTCACTGCGGGACTTGCTCCCGCTCTTGCTTGGTTTTTTGGTAGTCATCGCCCTCCATGGTAGCCGCTGTGGGCGTGCAGAACGGGTCAGCGGCGATCACCGCAGGTGCTTCGTGAAAAATATGCAGGAAGGCGTTGACACCCTGCGTGTTCATCTTCACAATTGCGCCTCTGGAACGCCCAGATGGCGGAATTGGTAGACGCACTAGTTTCAGGTACTAGCGGGTAAAACCGTGGAGGTTCGAGTCCTCTTCTGGGCACCAACGAAAAAACTCCTCGCTTCGGCGGGGATTTTTTTTGCCTGTTTTCCGGCCATGGGAGTTCCAGCGGCTGGCCAACGCGATTCCAAGTGCGATTTGCGCAGGAGTGTTGACACACCCTTCACCGCACCGCATAATTCTCCTCCTCGACGCCCAGATGGCGGAATTGGTAGACGCACTAGCTTCAGGTGCTAGCGGGGGCAACTTCGTGGAGGTTCGAGTCCTCTTCTGGGCACCATGTCGAGAAAGAAAACAACCCGCGGAAGCGGGTTTTTTCTTGCCCGGCGTTTGCCATCACCGGTAGCGCCGGGCCACGCCCGGCGGCGGCGCCTCAGAACAGCGACCGCAGCACCAGTTCCAGGCCCAGCAACAGCAGGAACCCCAGGAAACAGACGCGGAACACCCGCGCACTGATCCGCTGGCGGATCGCCTGCCCCAACCACATGCCCAGCAGCGCCGGCAGCACCGCCAACGCGCTCAGCCCCAACTGCTGCACGCCAAACGCACCGTTGAGCACCAGCCCGGTGGTCAACGAGATCGTCGATACGGTGAACGCCAGGCCCAGCGCCTGCACAAGCTCCTCGCGCTGAAGCCCCAGCGACTGCAGGTAGGGCACCGCCGGCATCACGAACACGCCGGTCGCACCGGTCACCACGCCGGATACCGCCCCGACCAGCGGTCCCAGCCAGCGCTCGCGCCGCTGCGGCACATGGAACACCGGCGCCACCAGCGCGTACAGCGCATACACCACCAGCGCCACGCCCAGCGCCGCGCGCGATGCATCACGGTCCACCCGCACCAGCAGCGCGGCCGAGCCCAGCGTCACCACCACCACGGCCAGCATCATCGGCCACAGCCGGCGCACCGTGCGGCCCAGTGAGGGGCCGGACAGCAACTGCCACGCATTGGTGATGAAGGTCGGGATGAACAGCATCGAAGCCGCCGCCACCGGCGACAACGCGCCGCCCAGCAGGCCCATCGCCACCGTCGGCAGGCCCATGCCGGTCACGCCCTTGACCACGCCGGCCAGCAGAAACACCACCCCCAGCAATACGTAGAAGTACATCGTCTCGTTCATGCCGCCATTGGAGCCGGCGCCGCAGGGGCGCACAATGCGGTCTTCCCGCCTGAGCCTTCGGACCAGCCGAAGGCAGGCTCGAGCGGAGCACACGACATGCGGATGGACATCGCCGACCTGCGCCTGTTCCTGGCGGTTGCCGACGCCGGCAGCATCACCGCCGGGGCTGCGCTGGCCAATCTCGCCCTGGGTTCGGCCAGCGAGCGCCTGCGCGCGATCGAAGCCGACGCCGGCAGCGCCTTGTTGAACCGGCACCCGCGCGGGGTCAGCCTGACCGAAGCCGGCGCCGCCCTCGCCCACCATGCGCGGTTTATCCTGCAGCAGCAGGCGCAGCTGCGCGGCGAGATGCAGGCCTTCGCCCACGGCGCGCGCGGCACCCTGCACCTGTATGCCAACACCGCCGCGCTCACCAGCTACCTGCCCTCGCGGCTGGCACCGTGGCTGGCGCAGCGACCGCGGCTGCACGTGGAACTGCACGAGCGCACCAGCACCGATGTCGTGCGCGCGCTCGGCGCCGGCCAGGCCGAAGCCGGCATCATCAGCGATGCCGTACCTGCCGACGGACTGCAGCGGCACGTGGTGGCCGAAGACCCGCTGGTGATGCTGTTGCCTGCGGGCCATCGCTTCGCCGCACGGCGCGCGCTCGACTACATCGATGTACTGGGCGAAACCTTCGTTGCGCTGGCCGACGGCAATGCCCTGCAGACCTATGTGGAAGAACTGGCCGGCGAGGCCGGCCGCAGGCTCGACGTGCGTATTCGCATGAAGACCTTCGAAGGACTGTGCACGATGGTGGGCCACGGCATTGGCGTGGGCATCGTGCCTCGCACGATCGCGCGGCAGCATCGACGCAGCACGCACACGGTGGCCGTGCCGCTGGCAGACGCGTGGGCGCAGCGCCGCCTGTGCGCGTGTTTCGCCGACTGGGCGCAGCTGTCACCGGCGATGCGCAGCCTGCTGCAGCACCTGGGCGTGCAAGCGCAGAAAAAAGTATGAAATGTTGTTGACACATCAAAGACCATGCTGCAAAATTCTCCTCCTGAGTCGCCCAGGTGGCGGAATTGGTAGACGCACTAGCTTCAGGTGCTAGCGGGGGCAACTTCGTGGAGGTTCGAGTCCTCTCCTGGGCACCATGACTCAGCAAATGATCAAACCCGCGCAAGCGGGTTTTTTCATGTCCGGCGTTCGGTAGCACCGCCATGTGCGGCGAGCACCCCAAACAGAAACCCCGCCTTCCGGCGGGGTTTTGTTTTTCATCAACAACGATCGATCAATGCCCGCCGGCCGATGCCGCACCGGCACCTGCGCCAAACGGCGGCTTGGCCAGCCACAGGAAGGTGATGATTGCCAGGAACACCCAGCCCAGCAGGAAGAAGATGTCGTTGAAGCCCATCTGCGATGCCTGGTGGTTGATCATGTTGTTGAGCACCGCCGCGCCCTGCTGCACGTTGCCCTGCCCCATCGCCGCCACCTGGTCCTGCATGCCCGGCTGGTAGGCCGAGATGTGTTCGGTCAGGTCGGCATGGTGCACCTGGGTGCGCCGCGCCCACAGCCATGTGGTCAACGACGCAGCGAAGCTGCCGCCCAGGGTACGCAGGAACGTGGCCAGGCCGGAACCGGCCGCGATCTCGCGCCCATCCAGATCCGACAGCAGGATCTGCAGCACCGGCATGAAGAACAGCGCCACGCCAATACCCATGATCAGCTGCACTCCCGCCACGTGGGAGAAGTCCACCTGCAGATTGAAACCCGAGCGCAGGAAGCTGGTGAAGGACAGGAACACGAACGCGAACGAGGCGATCAGGCGCATGTCGAACCGCGACGCGTACTTGCCCACGAACGGCGTCATGATCACCGGCAGGATGCCGATCGGTGCCGTGGCCAGGCCCGCCCAGATCGCGGTGTACCCCATGTCACGCTGCAACCACTGCGGAATCAGCAGTGACACGCTGAAGAACGCGGCATAGGCCACCACCATCGCCAGCGTGCCGGCACGGAAGTTGCGATGCCGGAACAGCCTCAGGTCGACGATCGGATCCTTGTCGGTCAGCTCCCAGATCAGGAACACCGTCAGCGCCACAACCGCCACGCAGGCCAGCACAACGATCTTCATCGACGAGAACCAGTCTTCGTCATTGCCGAGGTCGAGCACCAGCTGCAACGCGCCCACGCCGATCACCAGGGTGACCAGGCCGACGTAGTCCATCTTCGGCTTCTCGATCTGCTCCGGGCGGCCCTTCAACTGGTTGCCCACCACCAGCGCGGCGAACACGCCCAGCGGCACATTGATCAGGAAGATCCATTCCCAGCTGTAGTTGTCGGTGATCCAGCCGCCGAGGATCGGCCCGCAGATCGGCGCCACCACGGTGATCATCGCCAGCAGTGCCAACGCCTGCCCGCGTTTCTCGCGTGGATAGATCGACACCAGCAGCGACTGCGTGATCGGGTACATCGGGCCGGCCACGAAGCCCTGCAGTGCACGCGACAGCACCAGCATGCCCATGCTCTGGGCCAGGCCGCACAGCAGCGAGGTGATGACAAAGGCCAGCGTGGCCCAGATGAACAGCTTGCGCTCACCGAAGCGACGGCTGAGCCAGCCGGTCAGCGGCAGCGCGATCGCGGTGCTGACCGCGAACGAGGTGATGACCCACGTTGCCTGCTGCGAACTGGCGCCGAGATTACCGGCGATGGTCGGCAGCGAGACATTGGCGATGGTGGTGTCGAGCACCTGCATGAACGAGGCCATCGCCAGGCCGACGGTGCACAGGGCCACGCTGGGCGGCAGGAACCCGGTGGCCGCAGCCGGCGCCGCCGGTGCGCCCGGGCCCCCGGGCGCGGCTGGAGCTTGTGCGGACATGGTGACCTCAGCCCGCCTTCGACTGCTGCGGCAGGTTGCCCTGGATGATCGTATGGATCACGTCATCGGCATCATGCAGCTGCTTGGCGTAGACGTCGGTGTCGAACACCGTGCCCTTGGCGGCGGCGGTCGGCAGTACCTCGCCCTTCTGGTCGCGCAGGCTCACTTCGGCCTTCATCGACAGGCCGATGCGCAGCGGGTGCTCGGCCAGCTGCTTGGCATCGATGGCGATGCGCACCGGCACGCGCTGCACGATCTTGATCCAGTTGCCGCTGGCGTTCTGCGCCGGCAGCAGCGAGAACGCCGAACCGGTGCCCAGGCCCAGGCTGTCGATGCGGCCCTTGTACTTCACGTCACCTGCGTACAGGTCCGACTTCAGCTCCACTTCCTGGCCCAGGCGCATGTGCCGCAGCTGGGTTTCCTTGAAGTTGGCTTCCACCCACATCTGTTCGGTCGGCACCACGGCCATCAGAGCGTTGCCCGGCTGCACGCGCTGGCCAACCTGCACCGAACGACGGGCGACATAGCCGGTGACCGGCGCGACGATGCCGGCACGGGCGTTGTTGAGGAACGCCTGGCGCACCTGCGCCGCTGCAGCCTGCACGTCCGGCTGGGTGGCGATCACCGTGTCATCGACCAGCGCGCGGTTGCGCTCGACGGTTTCGCGCGAACCGGCCACGGCCGCTTCGGCTGCCGCCAGCTCATCACGGGCATGGGCCAGCTCTTCGTTGGAAATGGCGCCGGTGTCGGCCAGGCCCTTGCGGCGTGCGAAGTCATCACGCACGCGCTTCAGGGTCACCTGGCGGGCGTTCAGGTCCGCCTGCGCGCCTTCCACGCTGCGGTACAGGCCACGGGTCTGGCGCACGGTCTTGGCCAGGTTGGCTTCGGCCTGCTGCAGCGCCACCGAGGTATCGGCAGGGTCCAGCTGTACCAGCAGCTGGCCGCGCTCCACGCGCATGCCGTCATCGGCGTTGATGGCCACCACGGTACCGGCCACCAGCGGGGTGATCTGCACCTGGTTGCCCTGCACGTAGGCATCGTCGGTTTCTTCGAACCAACGGCCGAACATGAAGTACCACAGTGCCAGTGCCGCCAGCAGCAGCACGACGATCACGAACAGGCCGCGCAGCAGCTTGCCGCGACGGTTGGGGGCGGCCGGGGCCGCAGTGTTTGGAGTCTGGCTCATGGCGGGCGTCTTCAGGAATGCGAGGAAACGGAATGGGAGGCGAGCGGTGCAGCGTCAGCAGCGGCGGGCTGGAATCCCCCGCCCAGCGCCTTGCTCAGGCGCACCGAGGTCTGCACCTGCTGTGACTGCAGGCCGGCCAGCTGCTGCTGCGACTGCAGCAGGGTCGACTGCGCGCTGAGCACGTCCAGGTAGCTGCCGATGCCGGCGCGATAGCGCTGCTCGGCGATGTCGAAGGCAGCACGCGCGGTGTCCACGGCCTGCTGCTGCGACTGCGCCTGCTGTGCCAGCGATCGCACCGCGTTGACCTGGTCGGCCACGTCACGCAGGGCATCGAGCACGGCCTGGTTGTAGTTGGCCACGGCCAGGTCGTACTGCGCATCGGTATTGGCCAGGTTGGCGCGCAGCTTGCCGCCTTCGAAGATCGGCAGGCTCAGTGCGGGGCCGATGTAGGCGAAGGTGGAACTGCTCTGCAGCAGGTCGCCGACGTTCGGCGCGACCACGCCGGCCAGCGCGGTCAGGTTGAGGCTGGGATAGAACTTGGTCCGGGCGACCTTGATCTGCTTGTCGGCCGCTTCCACGCGCCAGCGCGCGGCGACGATGTCGGGGCGACGGCCGAGCAGCTCGCTGGGAACCACGCCGGGCAGCTGCAGGGCCATCGGGTTCAACGGTCGCGGGCGTTCGATCGACAGCCCGCGGTCCGGGCCCTTGCCGACCAGCGCGGCCAGTGCGGTACGGCCCGCGTCGATGCGCTGCTGCGCGGCCAGCAGCTGCTGCTGCGCGGCGGGCACGCGGGCCTCGGCCTGGCGCACCTGCAGCTCGCTGTCGATGCCGGCGGCACGGCGCTGGCGGGTCAGTGCCAGCGATTTCTGCGAACGTGCCAGCTCTTCCTCGGCCACATCGTTGAGCTGCCAGGCGTAGGCCAGCTCGGTATAGGCCTGGGCAATGCCGGTGGACAGGTTCAGGCGTGCAGCCTGGGCCTCGACCGTGGCCGCATGGGCACCGTCCACGGCAGCTTCCCAGGCGGCGCGCTTGCCGCCCCACAGGTCAACGCCGTAGCTGAAATCGAAGGCGACCTGGCTGCTGCCGGCGTAATGCCCGCCTTCTTCACCCAGCATCGATTCGGGCAGGCGCAGGCCGGTGTAGCCACCGGACACCGACAGGCTGGGCAGGCGATCGGCACGCGCGGTGCCGACCTGCGACTGCGCCTGGCGCAGGCGTGCATCGGCGGCATCCAGGCTCGGATGGCCGGCCAGGCCCTCGGTGATCAGTGCGTCCAGTTGCGGATCGCCCAGCGCCTTCCACCAGTCCTGGGCCGGGAAACCGGTCGCGCTCAGATCGCTGTCGGCCAGGGTGCGTTCGCTGTGCAGGCTGTCCACGTCAAGCACGTGGCCCTGCGGGGTGAGGCCGCGACTGCTGGCGCAGGCGGCCAGGGCCAGGGCCAGCGCCGACAACAGCAGCGCGCGCCCGGACCGGCGGAAAGTGGAATGCGGGATCGGGTTCATGGGGTCGTCAGGGAATCGCGGATTCGGGTGAGGAGGGACAGCAGCTGCGTGCGTTCGTCGGCGGCCAGATCACGCAGCGCGTAATCCATCACCGCGTCGCCGCGCAGCTTCAACCGTGCCCACAGGGCGCGGCCTTCATCGGTCAGCACGATCTGCAGCGCACGCCGGTCCTGGGCATGCGCTTCACGGCGCACGCAACCGAGCGCCTCCAGCTTGTCCAGCAGGCGGGTCACCGCGCTGGGTACCTGGTCGATGGCCTGGGCCAGTTCGTTGGCGGTACACGGGGCCATGTTCGAAAGCACCTTCAGCCCGATGTAGTGGGTGAAGCCGATGCCAAGGTCTTCCTCGGCCATGGATGCATCGAGCTGGCGGACCAGGCCGTCGCGCACCTGGCGCAGCAGCAGGCCGAAGCTGGGGGGAGTGGTTGCAGGACAGATCATGGGGGAGCATTCTCTTCCAAAAAAAATATTTCTCAATGGAAATATTCGATCTGGCATCAAATGCTGTGTTGCAGCAGCGGGCTGGATCAGTGAAGGCGCCCACCTTAATGGCGCTCCGTTCTGGCCCGGTAGTACAATCCAGCCAATGAATGTCACATTCAAGCCACCCCCGCCCCGCATGAACGCCGCTGAACCCGGTCCTGCAACCCTGCTCCGTGAAGAGGCGCTGGACTGGTTCGAGCGCAATGACGGTCCGCCGGTCATCGCCTTCCGCTTCGACAGCCCGCAGGGCCTGGCCCGTGAAGTGGACTGGCACCACCATGTGCGTGCGCAGCTGATCTGCGTTGAACGCGGCCTGCTGACCACCCGTACCTCGCACGGCACCTGGTCGCTGGCACCGGGTTCGGCCGGATGGATGCCGCCGGCCGAGCCGCATACGGTCCACATCGACGGCCCGCTGCGTGGCTGGGGCATGGTGCTGGCAGCGCCACTGTGCAGTGAACTGCCCGCCGACCCGTGCGTGCTGGGCATCTCGCGGCTGGCGCAGGCGCTGGCCGAACGCATCTGCGACTGGCCGCAGGACTACCAGAGCACGCCGGAGCGCGAGCACATCATCCAGGTACTGCTGGACGAGATCCGCGCGGCACCACGGCAGCGCATGCACCTGCCGATGCCACGCGACCGCCGCCTGCTGAAGATCGCTTCGCAACTGCTGGCCGACCCCGCCGACGAGCGGGGCCTGGCGCAGTGGGCGCATTGGGCCGGGCTGTCCCCGCGCAGCCTGACCCGGCACTTCCGCGACGAGACCACGCTGAGCTTCGCGCAGTGGCGCCAGCAGGCACGCCTGGCCGAGGCGCTGCGCCAGCTCAGCGAGGGCCATAGCGTGGCCGATATCGCCCATGCGCTGGGCTTCAGCAGCGCCAGCGCCTTCGTCACCGTGTTCCGCCGCCACTTCGGATTGCCACCCGGCCGCTACCTGGCGCGGGCCGGGCATGGCCTGGAGCCGGGGCTGGATCCGGCGCGCGGCTTGGCATCCCCCGCCGCATCCGGATAATCACACCATTGAGAGCGGCGACCGCCGTCACCGCCTCCCGACATAGGTAACAACGCCGCATGACCGATCTTGCCCGCCCCGTGTTCCACGGTTTCGAACAACTGCCGCTGCGCGAGTACGCCGAACGCGCCTACCTCGACTACTCGATGTACGTGGTCCTGGATCGCGCCCTGCCGTTCCTTGGCGACGGCCTGAAGCCGGTGCAGCGCCGCATCATCTATTCGATGAGCGAGCTGGGGCTGAATGCCGCGTCCAAGCCGAAGAAGTCCGCCCGTACCGTCGGTGACGTCATCGGCAAGTACCACCCGCATGGCGACAGCGCGTGCTACGAGGCGCTGGTGCTGATGGCCCAGCCCTTCTCCTACCGCTACCCGCTGATCGAAGGCCAGGGCAACTTCGGCTCCAGCGACGACCCGAAGTCGTTCGCGGCCATGCGCTACACCGAATCCAAGCTGACCCCGATCGCCGAAGTGCTGCTGGGCGAGCTGGGCCAGGGCACCACCGACTGGGCACCGAACTTCGACGGTACCCTGCAGGAACCGACCTGGATGCCGGCGCGGCTGCCGCATCTGCTGTTGAACGGCACCACCGGCATCGCCGTGGGCATGGCCACCGACGTGCCGCCGCACAACCTCAACGAGATCGTCAGCGCGCTGCTGCACCTGCTGGATGATCCCGATGCCACCGTGCGCGACCTGTGCGAGCACGTGAAGGGCCCGGACTATCCGTCCAACGCCGAGATCATCACCCCGGCCAACGACCTGCGGAACATGTACGAGACCGGCAACGGCAGCGTGCGTGCACGTGCGACCTTCACCAAGGAAGCGCACAACGTGGTGGTCACCGCACTGCCGTTCCAGGTGTCGCCGTCGAAGGTGATCGAGCAGATCGCCGCGCAGATGCGCGCCAAGAAGCTGCCGTGGCTGGAAGACATCCGCGATGAATCCGACCACGCCAATCCGGTGCGCGTGGTGCTGGTGCCGCGCTCGAACCGCGTCGACGCCGAGCAGCTGATGGGCCACCTGTTCGCGACCACGGACATGGAGCGCAGCTACCGCGTCAACCTCAACGTGATCGGGCTGGACGGCCGTCCGCAGGTGAAGAACCTGAAGATGCTGCTCAGCGAATGGCTGGTGTTCCGCAGCAACACCGTCACCCGCCGCCTGCAGCACCGCCTGCAGAAGGTCGAGCGCCGCCTGCACCTGTTGGAAGGCCTGCTGGTGGCGTTCCTCAATCTGGACGAGGTGATCCACATCATCCGTACCGAGGACGAACCGAAGGCGGCGCTGATCGCGCGCTTCGGGCTGTCCGACGACCAGGCCGAGTACATCCTGGAAACCAAGCTGAAGCAGCTGGCCCGCCTGGAAGAAATGAAGATCCGCGGCGAGCAGGACGAGCTGGCCAAGGAGCGCGACAAGATCATCGGCATCCTCGACAGCAAGGCCAAGCTGAAGAAGCTGATCCGCGATGAGCTGCAGGCCGATGCAAAGAAGTTCGGTGATGCGCGTCGTTCGCCGCTGGTGCAGCGCCAGGCGGCGCAGGCCATCGACGAGACCGAGCTGGTACCGAGCGAGCCGATGACGGTGGTGATGTCCGAAAAGGGCTGGATCCGTGCCGCCAAGGGCCACGATATCGACGCCTCGACCCTGTCCTATCGCGATGGCGACGCGCTGCAGGGTGCGGTGCGCGCACGCAGCACCCAGCAGGTAGCGTTCCTGGACAGCGAAGGCCGCGCGTATTCCACGCCGGTGCACACCCTGCCCTCGGCACGCGGCAACGGTGAACCGCTGACCGGACGCTTCTCTCCGGCCGCCGGCACCAGCTTCGTGACCCTGGCCAGCGCCGAACCGGACACCCGCTTCGTGCTGGCGTCCACCCACGGCTATGGTTTCGTCACCCGCTTCGAGAACCTGATCGGCCGCAACAAGGCCGGCAAGGCGATGTTGAACCTGTCAGCCGGCTCCACGGTGCTGACCCCGTCGGTAGTGGCCAACGTCGCCACCGACCGCATCGTGGCGGTGACCAGTTCGGGCAACCTGCTGGCGATCGCCGCCAACGACCTGCCGGAACTGGACAAGGGCAAGGGCAACAAGATCATCGAGATCCCCAAGGCCAAGCTCGCCACCGAACGCGTGGTCGCGATCGTGGCGATCAGCCCGGGGCAGACCCTGCAGGTCCGCAGCGGCCAGCGCACGATGGGGCTGAAGTTCAACGAACTCGAGGCATACCTTGGCGCGCGTGCCACCCGCGGCCACCTGCTGCCGCGTGGCTGGCAGAAGGTGGAAGGCTTGTCAGTGGAATAACGCGACGCTGCGGGTAGGTGTCAACCTTGGTTGACACACCGCCGCGGAACCCAGACACGAAAAAGCCGGGGCATTCCCCGGCTTTTTCGTTGTCGGCTGGCGGGCGGTGGAGCAGCTGGCTGGCGAAGGCTGGCTGGCGGTGCTCCGGTGCTGGCGGGCGACAGAACGTTGTGCTTCTGGTCGGCTGCTTTTTGCTTGTGGTAGAGCCGACTGTTAGTCGGCTGCTTTTGGTGGGGCAGCGGACTGACAGTCCGCTCTACCCGGCAGCCGCCGGGCGTGGCCCGGCGCTACCACGTGGTCAGTGCGCCGGGGCGCCGCTGCCGTCGATCTTGCTCAGCTGGTACAGCTCCAGGCCGATACGCTTGATCAGGCCCAGCTGCTGTTCCAGCCACCAGGCATGGTCTTCCTCGGTGTCCTTCAGCTGCGCCAGCAGCATGTCGCGGCTCACGTAGTCGCCGTTCTCTTCGCACAGCTTCATGCCGGCGGCGAGGTTGTTGCGCACCGCATACTCGGTGTCCAGGTCCTTGCGCAGCATCTCCTCCACGGTCTTGCCCGGCTCGGTCGCGTGCGGACGCATGTCCGGGTCGCCGCCCAGGAACAGGATCCGGCGCAGCAGCGCATCGGCGTGCTGGGTCTCCTCCTCCATCTCGTGGTTCAGGCGTTCATACAGCGCGAACAGGCCCTGGTCCTCGTAGCGGCGGGAATGGATGAAGTACTGGTCGCGGGCGGCGAGTTCGCCGCGCAGCAGTTCCTTCAGGCAGGCGATGACGTCCGGGTTGCCTTTCATGGGGGAGCTCCTGTGAATCGATGGGGCATAGGGTGCCGCATTTCAGAATGCGGTGATCTAATCGGAATCAGTCGCAGTTGCACCTGCGGCTACAATCGGCCCACCCGTTCGGAAAGGACCTGCAATGCGACGTACGTGGCGGTGGTTGCTGGGCGCGCTGGTTGCCATCGTGCTGCTTGCGGTGCTGGTCCCGTGGTTGCTGCTGCGTGGCAGCCTGGCCGATCTGGACGGTGAACAGGCGCTGCCCGGGCTGGCTGCGAAGGTCACCCTGGAACGTGATGCGCTGGGCGTGGTCACCATCACCGCCGGCAGCAAGGCCGATGCGTTGCGGGCGCTCGGGCGCGTGCATGCGCAGGAGCGCTATTTCGAAATGGACCTGATGCGCCGCAGTGCCGCCGGCGAGCTGTCGGCACTGTTCGGCCCCAAGGCGATCGAAGCCGACAAGCGCATGCGCGTGCACCGCCTGCGCGCGCGTACGGACGCGCACCTGCAGGACGCACTGGGCAACGACCCTGCCGCCGTGCGCGCCTACGTGGAAGGTGTGAACCAGGGGCTGGGCGCGCTGCCGGTGCGTCCCTGGGCCTACCTGCTGCTGCGCCAGGCGCCGCAGCCGTGGCAGGCCAGCGACAGTGTGCTTGCCGGGCTGGCGATGTACGCCGACCTGCAGGACCCCGGCAATCAGTCCGAACTTGCGCTGGACCGCATCCGCGCGGTGGTGCCGCCGGCGTTGTACGCGTTGCTGGCGCACGACGGCAGCCAATGGGATGCCCCCCTGCTTGGCGAGCCACGCGGCAACGCCACCCTGCCCGACGCCAGCCAGCTGCAGCTGCGTGCGCTCAACGCCACACCGGCTACCGCCCCGCAGGAGGTCGACGCGGTCGGCAGCAACAATTTCGCCGTCGCCGGTGCGCTCACCGCCGATGGCCGCGCCATCGTCGCCGACGACATGCACCTTGGGCTGCGCGCGCCCAGCCTGTGGTTCCGCGTGCGCCTGCGTTACCCCGATGCGCAGGCGGCCGGCGGCCAGGTCGATATCAGCGGATTCTCGCTACCCGGCGTACCGGCGGTCATCGTCGGCAGCAACGGGCACGTCGCATGGGGCTTCACCAACAGCTACATCGACACGGCCGATTTCCGCACTGAACCGGCCACGGCCGCAGTGACGGTGCATCAGGAGCGCATCGCCGTCGCCGGCCAGGACGATGTGGTGTTCCCGGTGCGCGAAACCGCGTGGGGCCCGATCCTGCATACCCGTGCCGATGGCAGTGGCGACGCGCTGCGCTGGGTCGCACAGCTGCCGGGTGCGGTGCGCATGGATTTCGCCGACATGGCGCGTGCTGCCGATCTGGACCAGGCACTGCAGATTGCAGACCATGCCGGAATCCCCGCGCAGAACCTGGTCATCGGGGATCGCAGCGGGCGTATCGCCTGGCGCCTGATCGGTGCCAGGCCGGACCGTGGCCCCGGCTGCGTGCCGCTGGGATTCAACCACAGCCATGCCGATCAGGGGTGCGCACCCTGGCCGATCCGCAGTGACGCCGCGCCCACGCTGGTCGATCCGCCAGAGCACCGGTTGTGGACGGCCAACAGCCGCGTGGTGGACGACGCGCAGCTGGCTGCGCTGGGCAATGGCGGCTACGACCTGGGCGCGCGCGGGCAGCAGATCCGTGACCTGCTGCGTGTGCAGCAGCGCTTCGATGAGCATGATCTGCTGGCCATCCAGCTCGATGACCGCGCGGTGTTCCTGCAGCGCTGGTGGGTACTGCTGCAGGAGGTGACCGAACGCAGTGACGACCCCGCACTGCAGCGTCTGCATGCAGCCAGCGCGCATTGGGATGGGCGGGCATCGACCAGTTCGGTCAGCTACCGGATCGTGCGCGCGTTCCGCACGCAGGTGCTGGATGTCCTTGCCAGCGCTTTGCTGGCACCGGCCCGTGCATCGCTGGGCAATGACTATGTGGAGCCGCGGCTGGCGCAGCTGGAAGGTGTTGCCTGGCCTTTGCTGGAACAACGCCCGGCCAACCTGCTGCCGCCGGCTTACCCGAGCTGGGATGCATTGCTGGCCGATGCCGCGCGCCATACCGAAGCGGAGCTGTCGGCGCAGGGGCCGTTGGCGCACCGCACCTGGGGCGAGCGCAACACCGCCGCGATCTGCCACCCGGTGGCACGCGCCCTGCCCGCCTTCGCCGGGCGCTGGCTGTGCATGCCGGCCGAGCCGCTGCCCGGCGACCGCGACATGCCACGGGTGCAGACGCCGAACTTCGGCGCCTCGCAGCGCATGGTGGTCTCGCCCGGCCATGAGGCCGACGGCATCGTGCACATGCCCGGCGGCCAGAGCGGGCATCCGCTGTCGCCCTATTGGGGAGCAGGCCACGAAGACTGGGTACACGGGCGCCCTACGCCGTTCCTGCCGGGCAAGGCACAGCATGCGATGACGCTGGTCCCCGCCCGGTAACGCCGGGCCATGCCCGGCGGGGGGGCCACCTCGTCAGCCCCTGCGCCGCTCGATCAGGTTCAACAGCGGACCGGTCATCGCCGTGGTCACCAGCGCCATGATCACCAGCACCGCGAACAGGCGGTCGCCGAGCAGGCCCAGTTCGTAGCCCAGGTTGAGCACGATCAGTTCCATCAGGCCACGGGTATTCATCAGCACGCCCAGTCGCAACGCTTCGCGATGCGCCATGCCGGTGCTGCGCGCCGCACTGAAGGTGCCCAGCAGCTTGCCGACGGTCGCCACTGCGATCACCGCCACGCACAGCAGGATGTCGCTGGTCTGCAGCGCATCGGCACGCATGCGCAGGCCGGTCATGGCGAAGAACAACGGCAGCAGCAGGGTCACGGCGAAGGGTTCGACCTTGGCCACCAGCAGGTCGCGCAGCTGCTCGTTGGACGACACCGCAACACCCGCAGCAAACGCACCGAACAACGCGTGGATGCCCAGCACCTCGGTCACCAGCGCACTGGCCAGCGACAGCAGCAGTACGCCCAGCAGCCAGCGGCCTTCGCGCCCGGGCGCAATCTGTTGACGCGCGAACCAGGGCTTCACCGCACCCAGCATCAACCCGATGAACAGCACCACGCAGACCAGGTTGATGCTGGCCGACAGCCAGCCGGTGGCCTGCGCAGCCGCCACGATCAGCGCCAGCAGGCACCATGCCGTTGCATCACCCAGCGCGGCGCAGGCGATGGCCGTCTGCCCCAGCGGGGTCTGGGTGATGCCGCGGTCCGCGAGGATGCGCAGCAACACCGGGAAGGCGGTGATACTCATGGAAATGCCGACGAACAGCGCAAAGGCGGTGAAGCCGACGCCCTGCGGCCCGTGTTCGGGGAACAGCCAGATCGCCAGTGCCACGCCCATCACGAAGGGCACGGCGATACCGGCATGGCTGACGGTGAACGCAAACCTGCGGCGACCGCGCAACGCGGCAAGATCGAGCTCGGCGCCGGCCACCAGCAGGAACATCAGCACACCCAGCTGGCTGAGCATGCCCAGCGGTCCGAGCGAATTGGCCGGGAACAGTGCCCCGTGCAGCTGTGGCAGCAGGCTGCCAAGCAGCAGTGGGCCCATCATCAGGCCCGCCGCCATTTCGCCGATCACCGCCGGCTGGCCGAAGCGCTTGAGCAGTGCCCCCGCGCCCTTGGCAACCAGCAGCAGGACCAGCAGCTGCAGCAGGAACAAGCCCAGCGGCGAGGCCAGATGATGCGACCAGTCGCTGCCTGCAACAGCGTGCGCTTTGGCCGCTGCTGCCGGCACGCCCGGCCCGGCGTAGCGCGCCAGCGCCAGGCCGGCCAGCAACGGAATCCCGGCCCAGGCCAGGTAGCGCCAGCCCCATTTCATCGGTGGCCTGCTGCCTCCGGTCTGTACGTCCATGAACATTCCCCAATGTGCAGGCGCTGATGATACGGCCCCCGCCGCCCCTGTGCCGCAGGGCTCACCGGGCACGGCCCGGCGGAACCATCAGGCCAGGGCCTGCTCGTGCACCCCGGCGATGGCGCGGCCGGAAGGATCGGCGGCAGCGGCAAAGCTGGCATCCCAGGCGATCGCCGCCGGCGAGGAACAGGCGATCGACTTGCCACCGGGCACGGTTTCGGCCGCGGCATGGCTGGGGAAGAACTGCTCGAACAGGTGACGGTAGTAGTACGCCTCCTTGGTCTGCGGCGGGTTGTGCGGGAAGCGCTTGTCGGCCGCGGCCAGCACCCGGTCACTCACCTGCGCCTCGGCGTGCGCCTTCAGGCCGTCGATCCAGCCGTAGCCAACGCCATCGCTGAACTGCTCCTTCTGGCGCCACAGGATGCTGTCGGGCAGATAGCCTTCGAACGCTTCACGCAGCACCGCCTTCTCGATGCGGCGGCCACCGAAGCCTGCACCGACCATCTTGTGCGCGGCATCGAAACGCATCGCCACATCGAGGAACTCACGATCCAGGAACGGCACGCGCGGTTCCACGCCCCACGCCATCATCGACTTGTTGGCGCGCAGGCAATCGTAGTTGTGCAGGGCATCGAGCTTGCGCACCAGCTCCTGGTGGAACTCGCGTGCATCCGGTGCCTTGTGGAAGTACAGGTAGCCGCCGAAGATCTCGTCGCTGCCCTCGCCGGACAGCACCATCTTCACCCCCATCGCCTTGATCCGGCGCGCCAGCAGGAACATCGGCGTGGACGCGCGGATGGTGGTGACATCATAGGTTTCGACGTGGCGGATCACCTCCGGCAGCGCATCCAGGCCTTCTTCGAAGGTGTACTCGAAACCGTGATGGACCGTACCCAGCGCTTCCGCGGCGATGGCGGCGGCGGCCAGATCGGGAGAACCCTTCAGGCCGATCGCAAACGAGTGCAGGCGCGGCCACCAGGCTTCACTCTGGCCGCCGTCTTCGATGCGGCGACGCGCGTAACGTGCGGCCACTGCCGCCACCAGCGACGAATCCAGTCCCCCCGACAACAGCACGCCATACGGCACGTCACTCATCAACTGGCGTTCGACCGCGTGTTCAAAGGCCTGGCGCAGCTCGGCCAGGTCGGCCTGGCGGCCCTCCACATCGGCATACTCGCGCCAGGGCTGCTGGTAGTAGCGGACCAGTTCGCCGCTGGCGCTGTCGTAATAGTGGCCCGGCGGGAACTGCGCGACATCGGCGCAGGTGTCGACCAGTGCCTTCATTTCCGAGGCCACGCGCAGGCGCCCCTGCGCATCATGGCCCCAGTACAGCGGCACCACGCCAACCGGATCGCGCGCCACCAGCACACGACCGGCCTGGCGATCCCACAGTGCAAAGGCAAAGATGCCGTTGAGCTGTTCAAGCCACTGTGCCGGCGATCCGCCCTGGCGATACAGCGCGTTGATCACCTCGCAGTCCGAACCGGTCTGAAAGTCGTAGGGCTGGGCCAGTGCGCCCTTCAACGGCTGGTGGTTGTAGATCTCGCCGTTGACGGCCAGCGCCAGTTGGCCGTCGGCCGACAGCAGCGGCTGCGAGCCACCGGCCGGATCGACGATGGCCAGACGCTCATGCACCAGCAGCGCGCCGTCGTCGAGGTACACGCCGCTCCAGTCCGGGCCGCGATGGCGCTGGCGCTGCGACAGCTCCAGCGCATGGCGGCGCAGGCCGGGAAGGTCATCACCGGCCTGCAGGCCGAAAATACCGAAGATCGAACACATGGGTGGAGCTCCTGTTGTGGGGAAGTACACGGGGGGAAGGTGTTCGACCGGCCAACCAGGCCCGGGTGGGCTGCGCCCGGGCACAAAAAAACCCGCATCGGCCGATGCGGGTTTTCTGGTGTCCGGGCGTATGTTGCTGTCTATCTACCCAGGGCGCAGTCCCGCATCGGCCGCGCACGATTATTCGTACGCAGATTATTGCGGTTGGAATTATTGACGGCGGTGGCGAGGCGGAGCGACATGGATCCGACCGTAACCGGGTTTCCGGCGCCGCGCAACCGTTGCATCGGCAACCACGTGCGTGGACAGTCAGGCAGGCCGGCGCATACTGCGCGGCCCTGCCTGGTGGTACTGGAATGCAACATCGCAATGGATGCCTGCGGGTGCTGCCCGCCCTGCTCTGCCTCAGCCTGGCGCTGAGCGCCTGCCGCAGCGTTCCCGCATCGTCGTCGCGCCTGCCGCTGCAACAACAGCAGGCACTGGAGCAACGCGGCAACGATGGCAGCTTCGAGGGCGCCTGGAACACCGCCGACAGCTTCGAGCGCTTCAACGACCGTCGCGCCGTTGCCTTCTATGAACGCGCCGCCGCGACCACACCCTGGACCTTCCACAACACCAAGGCCGAGGCAGCACTGGGACGCATCTGGAGCAGCGGCGCGCTGAACCATGCCGACAGCCCCTACATCGACCCGGCGCCTGTTCTGCGGGCGTCGTGGCGGCGTGGCGAGCGCTGGTATCTGGCCGCCGCCAACCATGGCAATCCGTACGCCTTCTTCGACCTGGCCAAGGCCTACCGACAACGCGGTGACGCGCAGTACGCCCTGCGCTGGGACCTGCGCGCGATGGTCTACCAACGCTATGCGTCATCGTCATCGGGGTTGCCCGCCGCCGTGGCGGCCAAGGATGACCGCGTGCATCCGCTGGTCGCCCGCATCGAGCGTCGTGCGGCCGCAGGCGATGCCGAAGCACAGGTGGATCTGGGCGCGCTGCTGGAAAAGGGCGTCGGCCTGCCACGCGATCCGCTACGCGCGTTGCAGCTTTACCAGCGCGCGGGCGAACAAGGGAACGTATTCGGCCAGTACTTTGCCGGCCTGCTGCTGGGCCGAGGTGCGCCGGGGCTGGAAAAGAACCCGGAGGCGGCGGCCGCCTGGTTTGCCAGGGCCGAGGCGCAGCAGTTCTACATGGCGGCGCCGAGCTACTGGCGCGAAGCGATCAAGCCGCCGTTCTTCAGTTTTTCGGAATAGTGCCGCCGGGCCATGCCCGGCGGGTGGGTGCCGACCAACGGTCGGCCCCCACCCGCGCGGAACTCATTCCGTCATTGGGTTCACACCAGCAACCGCTCCAGCAGCCGCTGGTACAGGCCCGGCAGCGCTTCCAGTTCGTCCACGCGCACGTTCTCATCCACCTGGTGGATGCTGGCGTTGACCGGTCCGACTTCAATGCACTGCGCACCCAGGGGGGCGATGAAACGCGCATCGGAAGTGCCGCCACCGGTGCTTTCTTCCGGTGCATGGCCGACATGTGCGGCCAGCACGTCGCGTGCGGCAGCACGCAGCACGCCTTCCGGGGTGTAGAACGGCTCGCCGCTGCGATGCCACTTCAGGGTGTACTGCAGGCCATGCCGGTCCAGCAGCGCGGTGATCTCCGCTTCCAGCTTCGGTGCATCCCAGTGCGGGTTGTAGCGGATGTTGAAATCCACCTCCAGCTCACCGGGAATCACGTTGTTGGCACCGGTGCCGGCGTGGATGTTGGAGATCTGCAGGCTGGTCGATGGGAAGCTCTCATAGCCGTCGTCCCAGCGCCGTGCGCTCAGTTCGGCCAGCATCGGCGCGGCCTGGTGGATCGGATTGCGCGCCTTGTCCGGATACGCCACGTGGCCCTGCACGCCCTGCACGCGCAGCTTTGCCGACAGGCTGCCACGACGGCCAACGCGCAGCAGGTCACCCAGCGTGGCGGTGGATGAGGGTTCGCCGGTGATGCACCAGTCGATGCGCTGGCCACGTTCGGCAAACAGGCGCGCGACATGGCGCACGCCGTCGATGGCATCCCCTTCCTCATCGCTGGTCAGCAGCACCGCCAAGGTGCCGGTGTGCTGCGGATGCGCGGCGACGAACCGTTCGGCGGCGATCACGAACGCGGCGACGCTGCCTTTCATGTCTGCCGTGCCGCGGCCATACAGCACGCCATCACGGATCTGCGGTTCGAACGGATCGCTTTGCCAGGCCTCGCGCGGCCCCGGCGGCACCACGTCGGTGTGCCCCAGCAGCACCAGTACCGGCGCACCGCTGCCGTGGGTGGCCCACAGGTTGTCGACCTCGCCCAGGCGCAGGTGCTCGCAGGTGAACCCCGCGCCCTGCAGTCGTTCTGCAAGCAACGCCTGGCAACCGGCATCGTCGGGAGTAACCGACGGTCGCGCGATCAGTTCGCAGGTCAGCTCGAGAACCGCGCTCATGCCTGGCCCACGCCGAAACGCGCCTTGAAGCCGTTGTCACTGAAGCCCTGGGTGACCTTGCCATCGGCGGTGACCACCACCGGGCGCTTGATCAGTTGCGGGTACTCGCGCAGCAGCAGCTTCCATTCGGCGTCCGAATCGGCGGCCTTGCGGTTGTCCGGCAGCTGCCGCCAGGTGGTGGACGACCTGTTGACCATCGCGCCCAGGCCGCCCAGCTGCGCGGCCCATTCCAGCAGCGTTTCCGGGCTGGGCTTGTTGTCGCGGTAGTCGACGAAGGTGTACGCCACGCCGAAGCGGTCCAGCCACTTGTTCGCCTTCTTGCAGGTATCGCAGTTCTTCAGACCGTAGATCGTGGTGCTCATGCGCGCGCCCCGGTCAGTCGGCCAGGCCGCGCAGCAGATCGTTGACGCTGGTCTTGCTGCGGGTGCGGGCGTCGACCTGCTTGACGATCACCGCGCAGTACAGCGAATGGGTACCGTCCTTGCTCGGCAGCGAGCCGGACACCACCACGCTGTAGGGCGGGATGTAACCATAGGTGACCTCGCCGGTGGCGCGGTTGTAGATGCGGGTGCTCTGGCTGAGGAACACGCCCATGCCGATCACGCTGTGGTGACCCACCACCACGCCCTCCACCACTTCCGAGCGCGCACCGATGAAGCAGTGGTCCTCGATGATGGTCGGGCTGGCCTGCAGCGGTTCCAGCACGCCACCGATGCCGGCGCCGCCGGACAGATGGCAGTGCTGGCCGATCTGCGCGCACGAGCCGACGGTGGCCCACGTGTCGACCATGGTGCCTTCGCCAACGTAGGCGCCGATGTTGGTGAAGCTCGGCATCAGCACCACGTCCTTGCCGAAGTAGGTGCCGCGGCGCGCGATCGCACCCGGCACCACGCGCACGCCACCACGGCGGAACTTCGCTTCGTCATAGCCGGCAAAACGCGATTCGACCTTGTCCCAGAACGGCGCCGGACGCGCATCGACCACCGCCATGTCGTTCACGCGGAAGTACAGCAGCACGGCCTTCTTCAGCCATTCGTTGACCTTCCAGCCACCCTGCCCGTCCGGCTCGGCGACACGGAATTCACCGCTTTCCAGGCCGTCGATCACGCGGTTGACCAGCGGCCGGGTCGAGCCTTCCAGCTCATGCAGGGTCAGCGTGGCGCGGCGCTCGAAGGCGCTCTCGATGCCGAACTTCAGTTCTTCCACGCCCGGCGTGGCCGGCTTGCGCAGCGACTTGCGGGCGATGCTTTCAGCGCGCGCCGCTTCGGCGGTCTTGACCGGGACCTTCCGGGCCGCCGCCTTCTTCACCGGTGCCTTGGCCGGCGCGGCAGCCTTCTTCACCGCTGCGGCCTTGCCGGCCTTCGCTGGTTGTGGCGCTTTCTTGGCTGCTGCGCTCTTGGCGGTCGCGGCGGTCTTCTTTACGGGCTTGGTTGCCATCAGGTGGGGTCTCCGGCGTTTCGATCAGGGTCCAGGCAGGCCAGCATTGCGTCATGCAGCTGCTGCCGGGCGGATTCAGTCAGGGGGAGGTCGTGCTCGTCACTGATCACGAAGGTGTCTTCGGCGCGTTCGCCGAATGTGGCAATGCGCGCATCCTGCACGCGCAGTCCCTGGTTGCGCAGCACGTACGCGACGTCGGCCAGCAGGCCGGGACGGTCGGGAGCAACCAGCGCGAAACGGGTGGCACCAGGCTCATCGCGGAACTCGATGCGCGGCGCAAAACGGAAGTGGCGCAGCTGTCGTGGCACGACACGGCGCGAGGGGCGCAGCCGCGTCAGGTCGCCACTGAGCGCCTCGCGCAGGGCCGCCTCCAGATTGGCGCTGCTGCCATCGGCAAAGGTATCGGCCGGGCTTACTTCAAAGTTGTCGAAAATGGTGTCGGCCGGGCCATCCAGTACCCGCGCGCGATGGATCCCGTAGCCCTTGCGGTCCAGGGTCATCACGATGGCGGCGAACAGGCCGTCGCGGTCCGGTGAATGCACGAACACCTCCAGCGCGGGGTCATCAACGCTGATCCGGCGCACCTTCACCAGTGTCTGCCCCTGCTTCACCGGCACCAGCGCGGCGGCCTGCCATGCCAGCTGCTCGGGGCGCAGGCGGATGAATCCCTCGTCGGGCATCACCGCGAACTGGCGGTCGATGGTGGCATCGTCGTAGCCCTGCTCGCGTACCAGCGCACGCACGCTGTCACGTGCTTCGGCCACGCGCTCGGCGGCCGGCACCGGATGCTCCAGGCCCTCGCGCAGCGCCCGCCGGGTGGCGAAGTAGAGATCGGCCAGCAACCGGTCCTTCCACGCATTCCACAGCTTGGGGCTCGTACCGGCGATGTCGGCGCAGGTGAGCAGGTAGAGGTAGTCCAGGCGGTCGCGGCTGCCGACCAGGGTGGCGAAGCGGTGGATCACCTCGGGATCGGCGATGTCCTGCTTCTGCGCGGTCACCGACATGCGCAGGTGCTGCTCAACCAGCCACGCCACCAGTTCGGTATCCGAACCGCTTAGGCCATGGGCATGGCAGAACGCGCGCGCGTCCACCGCCCCAAGCTCGGAATGATCGCCGCCCCGGCCCTTGGCGATGTCGTGGAACAGGCCTGCCAGCAGCAGCAGTTCGGGCTTGCGCAGGCGCGGCCATACTTCGTGCGCGATCGAAAAACGTTCGTCGGCGCGGCTGCTGGCGAACAGCCCGATGTTACGCAGGACCATCAGCGTGTGCTGGTCGACGGTGTAGACATGGAACAGATCAAACTGCATGCGCCCGCTGACCTGGGCGAAGGCGGGAATCCACTGCCCGAGCACGCCCAGCCGCGCCATGCGCGAAAGCGTATCGACCGGGCGCTGGCCTCGCAGCAGGGCCATGAACTGCTCACGCGCATCGGCGTCGGCCTGCTCGTAGGCCGGCAGCTGTGGCAGCGCTTCGGCCAACGCGCGCGCGGTCAGCGAATGCAGGCCGCGTATCTGCGGATTGTTGGCCCAGCTGGCAAACAGGGCGAAGATCTGGCCGATGTCGGCACGCGGCCAGTCGGCCTCGTTCGCGGCCAGATAGCCGCGACGCATCGCAAAGCCGACGGTCAGTGGCTCGGGCAGCGCCTCACCATCGAACTGTTCTTCAAAGCGCTGCAGCAGGCGGTCGCTGATCCGGCGCACCACCGACGCGGCGCGGTAGAAGCCCTGCATCATCTTCTCGACGCCCAGGCTCTCGGCATCGTCTTCGAAACCAAGGCGGGCCGCCAGGGTCTTCTGATAATCGAAACGCAGGCGTTCTTCCGCACGCCGCGCCACCAGGTGCAGGCCGAAGCGCAGGCGCGCCAGCACCGCGCGTTCGCGCTTCAGTGCGGCGGCCTCGTCGGCCCCCAGGTGGCCAAGGCCGACCAGTGCCTCCAGGTCGCGCACACCGAATGCACGCAGGGCCATCCAGCCCAGCGCGTTGAGGTCACGCAGCCCGCCAGGGCCATCCTTCAGGTCCGGCTCCAGGTTGTCGGCGGTATCACCGAAGCGCTGGTGGCGATTGCGCAGTTCCTCCAGCTTGGCCAGGAAGAAGGTCCGCGGCGGCCACAGGTCATCCGCATCCACCGCCATGCGCAGCGCGCGCCGGGCGCTGTCGTCGGCAAGAATCGGGCGCGCTTCGATCAACGCGGTAAGCACTGTCTGGTCGGCAGCCGCTTCGGTGCATTGCGCGGCAGAACGCACCGCGTGGCTGACGGCCAGGCCGCAGTCCCAGAGCAGCGCGAACAGGCGTGCCAGCGCATCCTCGTGCGCCAGTTGCGCGGCCGCGTCACCGAATACCAGCAGATCGATATCCGAACGCGGGAACAACTCGCCACGACCATAGCCACCCACCGCGAACAGCGACAGGCCGTTGTCGGGCGGCAGGCAACGCTGCCATGCCATGCGGATCAGGTGGTCGACCGCGCGCGCGCGCAGGGCCAGCAGGCGCTCGATCTTGTCGCCCTGGTCGAAACGCCGGTACAGGCGCGCGTCGGCCTGCTGCAGCGCCTGGCGCGCGGCAGCAGCCCAGTCCGGGTCGTTGAGCGACGCGGCCGGCGTGTCCAGCAGCGAACTCGCCGGCAGCATTGTCAGGAGACCTGCGACTCGCCCGGCGACAGCGTCAGCACATCCACGCCGGTCTCGGTGACCGCGATCATGTGCTCCCATTGGGCCGACAGCTTGCGGTCCTTGGTCACCACGGTCCAGCCATCGGGCAGCACCTTGTTGTAGCGGGTGCCCTCGTTGATCATCGGCTCGATGGTGAAGGTCATGCCCGGCTGCAGCACCAGGCCCTGGCCGGGACGGCCGTAGTGCACCACCTGCGGTTCGTCGTGGTAGACCTTGCCGATGCCATGGCCGCAGTACTCGCGCACCACGCTGAAACGCTCGCCTTCGGCGTAGCTCTGGATGGCATGGCCGACGTCGCCCAGGGTTGCACCCGGACGTACCGCGCGGATGCCGCGCCACATCGCTTCGTAGGTGGCTTCCACCAGGCGGCGCGCCATCACCGACGGGGTGCCGACGAAATACATGCGGCTGGTGTCGCCGTGCCAGCCGTCCTTGATGACGGTGACGTCGATATTGATGATGTCGCCATCCTTGAGGACCTTCCCTTCGCTGGGAATGCCGTGGCAGATGACATTGTTGACCGAGGTGCACACGGTCTTCGGGAAGCCGCGGTAGCCGACGTTGGCCGGAATGGCGCCCTGCACGTTCACGACATGGTCGTGGCAGATGCGGTCCAGTTCCTCGGTCGTGACACCGGGCTTGACGTGGGGGGTGACGATGTCGAGCACCTCGCTGGCCAGGCGGCCGGCGATGCGCATCATCTCGATTTCCTGCGGGGTTTTCAGATTCACGCTCATGTCGCCCATTATCGCCGATCCGGCCGCAATCTGAACGAACGCCAGCCAACTGGCGATCCAGGGCATGCACGGCTCCGGCAAGGAACGTGAAAGCGTGATGGCCCACACCCTTTCGATTCCCTGATTCTCACGGAATACAGACACTTGCGGTGCCTAAGCTGGGGTCACTGTCGTCAAAGCGGCGCCGAATGTGCCGTCTTCGCTCTGTTCAACAGACCTTCGGGTCAGGGAGGTTGTCCATGAGATCCACAGTTCGTCCGCCCTTGGCCGTGGTCCTGGCCCTGCTGGTTGCCGGCCCCGCCGCTGCTGCCGATACCGTTACCTTCAACGTGCTGCTGACCATCAACAAGGCCTGCACCATCACGGCGGCCGCGGCCACCAACGTCAACTTCGGCAACGCTGATTCAAGCTCCGTCACCCCGCTGAATGCGCAGGGCACGGTGACCGCCCAGTGCAGCGTGACCACCCCGTACACGATCGCGCTCAATGCTGGTCTCAACCCCGGCACCGCCGGCGATGTGACCACCCGCCGCATGCGCAACACCGACTCCGGGGTGACGGCCAACAACTTCGTCGGCTACCAGCTCTACCAGGATTCTGGCCACAACACCGTGTGGGGGGCCAGCACCGGCACCAACACCGTTGCCGGCACCGGCACCGGCGCCAACCAGGTCTACCAGGTGTATGGCCAGGTGGCCAACCCCAGCGTCAACAACGCTGCCCCAGGTTCCTACCAGGACACCATCACCGCCACCATCACCTATTGAGGGCGTGCTGATGCCACTGCCCCGCGTACGCCGCTTGCAACAGCTGGCGTTGATGGTGCTCGCGCTGTCGCCTGCCTTCTGCATGGCCGCCAGCCTGCAGGTCTCTCCCACCCAGTTCGAGCTGCGCGCTGGCCAGAACGCCGAGGCGTTGTGGATCAGCAACAGCGGCACCGAGCCGGTGCAGGTGCAGGTGCGCATCTACCGGTGGCAGCAGGCCGACGGGCGTGACCAGCTGGAACCCAGCGATGCACTGCTGCCGAGCCCGCCCATGCAGTCACTGGCTGCCGGCCAGCGCCAGCTGGTCCGCCTGGTCCGCGTTGATGCCGGCGCCCCGGCCGCCCAGCAGGCGTTCCGGGTCATCGTCGATGAGATCCCTGCCTATGACCCCACCCGCCAGGGCATGCAGTTCGTACTGCGCTATTCCATCCCCGTGTTCGTGCAGCCCGAGGGCAAGCCCCCCGTTCCCCAGCTGCAGGCGCGGCTGATCCAGGAGGGTGCCGGGCCGGCAATGCTGGAAGTGCACAACAGCGGCAATGGACAGGCGCAGGTGGCCGACCTGGCCGTGCTGCTGGGCCAACGCAGCACGCCGTTGCTGCCTGGCCTGGTCGGCTATGTGCTGCCCGGGCAGACCATGCGCTGGGCCCTGCAGCAGGCCCCTGCACAACTGGCAGGCGGCACCTTCAGTGCGAGGATCAATGGTGGGTCGCAGCTTACGCCCCTGCCCACGACGCCGCCGGCTCGCTGAGGCCTGCGTGCTGGCCTGCTGCACCGGACTGGCTTCGGTTTCCGTGCATGGCGCCGGCCGCGGACTGCCGGCGGCCGGCGCCGACATCTCCGCTGAAGTCTCCCTGCCGGCCCCCACGCCGTTGACCGCACCGCAGGCGCTGTACCTGGACACCAGCCTCAACCACGCCCCGCGCGGGCTGCTGCTGTTCCATGAGCAGGCCGGGCGACTGCAGGCCCCCGCTGCCACCCTGCGCCAGCTCGGCTTTCCGGTGCAGGGCGATGCACCGGTCTATCTGGATCAGATCGCGCAGCTGGTCGTGCACTACGACGCCGGCCTGCAGGTGCTCGACCTGCAGGTGCCGCTGCAGCAGCTGCAGTTGCCGGTGGCGCAGCTGGGCAGGGGCAGCGAGACCGCTCCGGAGGCACAGGTATCGCCGGGCATGGCCCTCAACTACGACGTCTATGCAAGCCACAGCGACGGCCTGGGCAACGTCAGCCTCAACAGCGACCTGCGCCTGTTCGGCTTCGGCAACGGCACCCTGCGCAACACCACACTGATGCGCAGCTACCAGTTGCCCGGCGAGGGCTGGCGGCAGGAATCGGTGCGGCTGGATACCAGCTGGCGCCTGGACCTGCCAGAGCAGGCCCTGACCCTGACAGTTGGTGATTTCTACAGCGGGTTTCTGGAGTGGTCACGGCCGGCGCGCATGGCCGGCATCCAGATCGGCCGCAACTACGGGCTGCAGCCCTACCGTGTGCTGACCCCGACGCCGGCCTTCCTCGGCGAGGCGGTGGTCCCCTCCAACGTCGAGCTGTACATCGACGGCCTGCGTCAATACAGCGGGCAGGTGCCGGTCGGCCCGTTCCAGCTGGCGGCGCAGCCTGGCATCAACGGCACGGGCACGGCACAGGTGGTGGTCACAGATGCGTTCGGCCGCATGCAGACGCTGGATTTTTCCTTCTACGGCACCCAGCAGCTGCTGGCCGCCGGCCTGTCGGACTGGTCGGCTGGCATCGGCCGGCTGCGGCGCGACTACGGCATCCACTCCTTCCGCTACGACGCCGACACGGTTGCCAGCGCCACCCTGCGACGTGGCGTCAACAATCGTTTCACTGCAGAGGCCCATGCCGAAGGCGGTGGCGGCATCGTCAACGCAGGGCTGGGTGGCGCCTGGCTGCTGGGACGGGCCGGTGTGCTCAGCGCCAACTGGAGCGAAAGCCGCGACGGCCAGCGCAATGGCCGCCAGTACGGCATGGGCTACAACTGGAACAACCGCCGCTTCAACGTCAATCTGGCCAGCCGCCGCACCAGCGGCGACTACCGCGACCTGGGCAGCCTGCAGGACAACGTGCCACCGCGGGTGAGCGAGCAGGCCTCCTTCGGCGTCGACCTGCAGCAGCTGGGCTCTTTCAGCATCAGCTACCTGCGCCTGGACCAGCCGCAACCGCTGCTGGACGCGCCGCAACCGGCGCCGCCGCAGGCGCTGCCCTTCAGCCGCAGCCGCTACCTGAGCCTGTTCTGGTCGCGCACGTTCGGTCGCTGGAATGCCTATCTGTCGGCCACCCAGGACATCGACCAGCGTCGCAACCGCAGCGTCTATCTATCGCTGGGTACCCGCCTTGGCGAGGATCGCCAGGCCAGCCTGTCGGCGCAGCGCAACGGCGAGCGCCACTACGCCAGCGCCGAGATCATGCGCCCGGTGCCCGGCGATGGCAGCCGCGGCGGCCCCGGTTGGCGTCTGCAGGCACGCGATGATGGCGGTGGCCTGGCCGAGATCGGTGCACTGGGCGCCCACGGCCGCTACTCCGCTGGCATTTCCCGCAACAGCGGCCAGACCTTCGCCTACGGCAATGCCAGTGGCAGCCTGGTGTGGATGGCCGGCAGCGTGTTCGCCGCACGCGAGGTCCCCGATGCCTTCGCGGTGGTGTCCACCGGCCGCCCCGGCGTTCCGGTGCTGCTGGAAAACCGCCCGGTCGGCGTTACCGATGACAAGGGCCTGCTGCTGGTCACGCCCCTGCTGTCGTGGCAGCGCAACCGACTGACCATCGACACCCTTGGCCTGCCCGCCGACCTGCGCGCCGAACAGGTGGAAACACTTGCCACCCCGCGCCAGAGCGCCGGCATGCGGGTGGAGTTCCCGCTGCGGCAATCGCATGGGGCATTGCTGACGCTGACAGACACCGATGGCAAACCACTGCCACTGGGCGCACGCGTGCAGGGCCAGGGCATCGCACCGACCGTGATCGGGCACGACGGCCAGGCCTGGCTGGAATTCAGCGCCCAGGCGGCAACCCTGCTGATCGACAGCGAGCTCGGTCGCTGCCGCGCACAGGTGCAGCGGCCGGCAGCGGGCATGCGTCGGTTGCCGCCGGTGCGCTGCATCGCGGAGCCGCAGCCATGATCCGCCTGCTGGGTGTGCTGCTGGCGCTGTGGCTGGGCCTGCAGGCCCTGCCCGCGCAGGCCGCGACCAGCTGTTCGCTGAGCAGCCCCACCCTGGCCTTCGGCACGGTCTCCAACGGCCTGGTCGATACCACCACCTCCTTCACCATCACCTGCACCACCGGGGCCGTCGCCCTGCTGGCCAATGCACGCGTCACCTTCTGCGTGGGCCTGCCGGCGGGAACGGGCGGCACCACCATCACGCCATCGCGCACGTTCGCCAACAGCTTCGGCGACCGCCTCAACTACCAGATCTACAGCGACGCCAACCGCACCACCGTGATCGGCAGCGGCCTTGCCAGCAGCCCGGCCTGGGCCATGTACCAGATGCAGTACGCGGTGCCGGTGCTCGGTGGATCGGGGTCGGGCACGGTCATCCTCTATGGCCGCTATCCCGCCAGCCAGGTGCTGTCGGCCGGCACCTTCACCAGCACCCTGGCGGCGACATTCCAGTACGCCTACAACGAACCCTTGCTGGGTACGCCGCCCTACCCGGCCAACTGCACCGTGACTTCCCCCACCGTCACCGGCAACTCGGGCCTGATCACCGCGACGATGTCGGTGATCGCCAACGCCACGGTCAATCCAGCCTGCGGCACCTATGTAACCGCACCGATGGATTTCGGCAGCAGCACCGGCACGGTCCTGGCCAACATCGACCGCACGGCGGTGTTCAGCCTGACCTGCGTCAACCGCAGCCCGTTCCAGATCGGCCTGAACAATGGCAGCAATGCCGATGGCAGCGGCAACCGGCGCATGCGCGTGGGCACTACCGGCGCGACCGTGCCCTATGAGCTGTACCAGAACGCGGCCCGCACAGTGCGCTGGGGCAACGTGCTCAACACCAGCACGGTGGCCGGGACAGGCAACGGCTCGGCCCAGAACCTGACCATCTATGGGCGGGTCGCGCCAACGCCTGCGACCTCCACCCCGCCGGGCGTCTATACCGACACGGTCACGGTCACCATCACCTACTGACGCCCGCCGCTATCTGACGGCGCCGATTACAGATCGCCGCGCACGCGCCGATACCGCCTGCGTCCCTTCCTCCCTTTCCTGCGATGCACCTGCGCTTCATTCTCGCCTTCGCCTTCGCCGGCGCGGCACCCTGCGTGGTGTCCGCACAACCTGCGGCCCTGCCGGCGCAGGACAGCCTGACCATCACCCTGCGGATCACCGATACCCGCACCCAGCCCGCGCCCCTGCAACGCAGCGACGCGCGCACGCCGGTGCCACTGCAGGTGCAGGCGCTGACGCCCGCACCACCAGCGCAGGCGGCGGCGCCCCTGGTGACGGTGACCTATTGATGCTGCGCCTGCTGCTGTGGCTGGCGCTGTCGGCTGTACCGGGCCTCAGCTACGGCCTGGAGCTGTCCAGCACCGAACTGCGGTTGTCGGCTGCGCGCGCCGACGGCGAACTGTGGCTGCGCAATACCGACGCCACCGGCTGGAGCGGCCAGGCCCGGCTGTACCGCTGGGAGCAGCAGGAACAGAGCGAACTTCTGCTGCCCGCCGACGACATGGCCGTGAGCCCGGCCCGGCTGGAAATCGCCGCCGGTCAGCGGCAGCGGCTGCGGCTGGTCAGCCTGGCCCCGCCCCCGGCCGGTGCGCAGCGGGCCTACCGGCTGGTGATCAGCCCGGCGCAGGACCTGCCACCGGCGCTGGCGATCCGCTACTCGTTGCCGGTTTTCCTCGACCCGCCCATCGCGGTGACGGCGGCACTGCAGGTGCAGGTGCGCACCACGCCCGGCTTGCCCGCGCAGCTGTGGCTGCATAATGACGGCGCCGGCCATGCCCAGCTGGCCGACCTGGTGTTTGTTGACGCCCACGGCCAGCGCCAGCGCCTGATCGACGGCCTGGCCGGCTACGTGCTGCCAGGGCGCACCCGCCAGTGGGCCCTGCCGTGGCGAGCCGACGCCTACGCCGGCGGGGGTTTCAGGGCCCGCCTGAACCATGCCGACGAGACCGAGCTGCAGGCCGCCCCCCGGTCATTTGCGGCCAGCGCCGGCGCCGGGCTATAATCGGCGGGATGTCCTGCCGCCCTGTGCGCGGGGCACCGTCCACACCGGACGTCACCGGTGAATCCACACCTGCTGCCCCCATCCGTGCCGGGGTGCTCCGCAAGGAGTTCGGCCACGGAGGCAACAGGGAAGCCCAACCCCGGAACCATCCGCGCTTCCACGCGTCCCGCATACCTATCCCCGCGGGCGGAGTCGCCGGTTCCATATCAGGAGTATTGCAATGCCCCAGGTCACCATGCGTCAGATGCTGGAAGCCGGCGTCCACTTCGGCCACCAGACCCGCTACTGGAACCCGAAAATGGCTCCGTACATCTTCGGCGCCCGCGGCAAGATCCACATCATCAACCTGGAAAAGACCGTCCCGCTGTTCAACGATGCGATGAACTTCATCTCGTCGGTTGCGCAGAAGCGCGGCACCATCCTGTTCCTGGGCACCAAGCGCAGCGCCCGCGAAACCATCAAGGAAGAAGCCGAGCGTTGCGGCATGCCGTTCATGAACCAGCGTTGGCTGGGCGGCACCCTGACCAACTTCCGTACCGTCAAGCAGTCGGTTGCCCGCCTGAAGGAACTGGAAGCCGGTGAAACCGACGGCTCCTTCGAGAAGCTGGTCAAGCACGAAGTGCTGGGCCTGCGTCGCGAGCGCGACAAGCTGGAAGCTTCGCTGGGCGGCATCAAGGACATGAACCGTCTGCCGGACGCCATCTTCGTGATCGACATCGGCCACGAAGACATCGCCATCAAGGAAGCCAAGAAGCTCGGCATCCCGGTGATCGCTGTCGTCGATACCAACTACAACCCGGAGCTGGTGGATTACGCGATCCCGGGCAACGACGACGCCATCCGTGCCGTGCAGCTGTACTCGCGCGCCGCTGCTGATGCCGTGCTGGAAGGCAAGGCTGCTGCTCCGCACGCTGCCACCGTCCGTGAAGAAGAGTTCGCCGACGCCGCTGCCGAAGAAGGCAAGCCGGCTCGCCGCGCTCCGGCCAAGAAGGCTGCTGCCGACAAGGGCGAAGCCCAGGCCTGATCCAGGCCCTGGTGGGCGCCACGCGCCCACCATTGCTGTCCGCTGCCGATGGCGCGACGACAGCACACTGTCACACGGGCCGGCCACCATGCCGGCCCAACCCCTTTCTTTCGTGAGGTAATCCCGTGGAAATCACTGCTTCCCTGGTCAAGGAACTGCGCGAGCGCACTGGCGCCGGCATGATGGAATGCAAGAAGGCGCTCACCGAGGCTGGCGGCAACATCGACGCCGCCGCTGAAGCGCTGCGCAAGTCCGGCGCTGCCAAGGCCGACAAGAAGGCTGACCGCGTGGCCGCCGAAGGCCGTCTGGGCCTGGCCCAGGACGGCGGCAAGGCCGTGCTGGTCGAGATCAACTCGGAAACCGACTTCGTCGCCAACGACATCAACTTCAAGAACTTCGTCGACGCCGTTGCCGCCGCTGCCCTGGCATCGGGCGCCGCCGACGTGGAAGTGCTGAAGAGCGCCAAGCTGGCCACCGGCGAAACCGTCGAAGAAGCCCGCGCCACCGCCATCCAGAAGCTGGGCGAGAACATCCTCATCCGTCGCCTGGTCAAGCTGGAAACCGCTGGCAACATCGGCTCCTACGTCCACACCAACGGCAAGGTTGGCGTGCTGGTGGACCTGATCGGTGGCGACGCCGAACTGGCCCGCGGCCTGGCCATGCACGTGGCCGCGCTGAAGCCGCCGCACAACAAGGCGGCCGATGTGCCGGCCGAGTTCGTGGAGAAGGAAAAGGAAATCGAGCTGGCCAAGATGTCCGAGAAGGACAAGTCCAAGCCGCAGGAAATCCTGGAAAAGATCATCAGCGGCAAGATCAACAAGATCGTCAGCGAAGTGACCCTGTACGGCCAGAGCTACGTGCTGGACGGCGACAAGACCGTCGAGCAGGTGGTCAAGGCCGCCGGCGGCGACGTGGCTGGCTTCCAGCTGCTGGTTGTCGGCGAAGGCATCGAGAAGGTGGTGGAAGACTACGCCGCCGAAGTTGCCAAGGCGATGCAGGTCTGATTCCAGCCTTCCGGCTGTGATGCGACCAGAAGGAGCCGCGGGAAACCGCGGCTCTTTTTTTATGCATGGGCCAAGGGGTGAACCCATGCCCCACCGCTGGGTGCGCACCGTTGCTGCGCACACCGGCACCTTTGCGTTGTGTGCGATTCAAGCCGATACTCGGCACAGGGAATCTGCAGTCACATAACAGGAACGAAAGTCGCAGACTGTGATGCATTCCTAGGTATTCTTGTCCTAATGGAATTGAACGACCCGACATGCCTCCCGAGCTGACAGCTGCCCTGGCGCTCTGCCGCAACCTTCCCTCGCCGCCCGGTATTGCCTTGCGCATCATCGAACTGGCCCAGGACCCGGAAGCGGACATCGCAACTGCTGCGGACATCATCGCCATCGACATGGCGTTGAGTGCACGCATGCTGCGCATCGCCAATTCGCCGCTGTACGCCAGCCGGCGCCGCATCGAGAACCTCGGCCAGGCGCTGACCATGCTCGGGCTGAATGCCACGATCAGCCTCGCGCTCGGTTTCACGGTCACCCAGGGGCTGACCGGCAACGGCGGCGCCGACCACGACCTGCGCCAACGCGCCTGGAAGCGCAGCATCCTGAGCGCACTGGCCGCCAGCCAGCTGGGACAGGCCCGCGGCCTGCGCAGGCTGGAAGAGCTGATGCTGGCCGGGCTGCTGCAGGACATGGGCGTGCTGTGCCTTGCCCAGGCCGAATCCGAGCGATACCTGCCGCTGCTGCGCGAAGCGCGTGACAACCCGGATCTGATCGCGCGCGAGCGCCAGGAGCTGGGCTGCAGCCACGCCGATGTCGGCGCCTGGGTGGCCGAGGAATGGGGCCTGCCGCGCTACCTGGTGGAGAGCATCCGCCACAGCGAAGACGAAGGCGCGGCCGAGACCCCCTTCCAGGCCTGCGTACAGCTGTCCGGTGCGGTCGCCGACATCTGGCTGGACAGCGACGCAGATGCTGCCCGCGAACACGCCCTGCAGCAAGTGCACGAGCGCCTGCAGCTGGACAGCGCCCGCTTCGACCAGGTCCTGGTCCGTATCAGCGAGGCGTTGCCGGACATCGCCAGCCTGTTCGAGAACGGCCTGAACTCGCCAGCGCGTGTCCGCGAACTGATCGACCATGCCCAGGAACTGGCCACCCTGCGCAACCTGCGCGAGCTGCAGGATGCCGACCAGGCCCGGCGCCGTGCCGATGAATTCGAGGCGCGGGCCAAGCGCCTGGCCGACCAGGCCCATCGCGACGCACTCACCGGCGTGCTCAACCGGCGCCAGCTGGAGGCCGTACTGGAGCAGGAGTTCCTGCGCGCCGGTCGCCACGGCTGGCCGCTCTCGGTGGCATTCATCGACCTGGATGATTTCAAGAAGATCAACGATGCCCACGGCCACCTGACCGGTGACGAGGTGCTGCGCGTCTTCGCCGGCAAGCTGCAGGGACAACTGCGCAACAGCGACACCGTGGCCCGTTTTGGCGGCGAGGAGTTCGTCGCGCTGCTGCCCAACACCAGCGAATCGGTGGCACTGGACGTGATCCGCCGGGTACTGGCCAACATCGTTGCCACGCCCATGGCTGAACTGGAGGGCGGCCCGCTGTTCATCACCTTCTCGGCCGGCGTGGCCACCCAGGGCGGTTACGAGCGTTTTGCCGGGGTGCAGGACCTGCTGCGCGCCGCCGATGATGTGCTGTACCGCTCCAAGAACCTGGGCCGCAACCGCGTCATCGCACGCTCGCCGGGCGAGTTGGGGCATGATGAGCTGTCTGCCACCGCCGGTGCGGAACTGGGCTGAAACACTGCCCCCGGATGAACGGGGGACGCCGGGATTCTGCGCCGCAGTGCACAAAACGCTTTGGCCACGCGCCGCTTGCGCGTAGAATCGCCCGCGATTTCCACGCACCCGAGGTCCCTATGTCCAAGCTCGCCTATCGCCGCATCCTGTTGAAACTTTCCGGGGAGGCGCTGATGGGAGATGAGGACTACGGCATCGACCCCAAGATCATCAATCGTCTGGCCCGTGAAGTGGTCGAGGCCCAGCAGGCCGGCGCCGAAGTCGCGCTGGTCATCGGCGGCGGCAACATCTTCCGCGGCGCCGGCCTGGCCGCAGGCGGCATGGACCGCGTCACCGGCGACCAGATGGGCATGCTGGCCACGGTCATCAATGCGCTGGCCATGCAGGATGCGCTGGAAAAAGTGGGCGCCAAGGCCCGCGTGATGAGCGCGATCAAGATCAACGACGTGTGCGAGGACTACATCCGCCGCCGCGCCATCCGCCACCTGGAAAAGGGCCGCCTGGTGATCTTCGCCGCCGGTGTCGGCAGCCCGTTCTTCACCACCGACTCCGGTGCCGCCCTGCGCGCGATCGAGATCGGTGCCGACCTGCTGCTGAAGGCAACCAAGGTCGATGGCGTGTACGACAAGGATCCGAACAAGTACAGCGACGCCGTCCGCTTCGACAGCCTGAGCTATGACGAAGTGATCCGCCGCGGCCTGGAAGTGATGGATACCGCCGCTTTCGCGCTGGCCCGCGACAGCGACCTGCCGATGCGCGTGTTCGACATGGGCCAGCCGGGCGAGCTGCTGAAGATCCTGCACGGCGAGAACATCGGCACCCTCGTCCAGGGCCGCGACCCGGCCTGAGCCTGAGCGCGAGGCCACCTCCGGGCCGATTCAGGCCCGGCGGCGTCCCGTATTCGCCTATAATCGCCCGATTCCAGTTACATCCAGGACCCGGGCGATGCTCACCGACATCAAGAACAACGCGCAGACGCGCATGGCCAAGAGCATCGACGCTCTCAAGCACACCCTCACCTCGATCCGCACCGGCCGTGCAACACCGGCACTGCTGGACCGCGTTACGGTCAATGCCTACGGCAATGCCAGCACCCCGCTGAACCAGGTCGCGTCCATTTCCAATCCCGACGCCCACTCCCTGCTGGTCACGCCCTTCGACAAGAGCATGATCAAGGAGATCGAGAAAGGCCTGTACAACATCGAGCTGACCCCGAACACCATCGGCACCTCGATCCGCGTCAACCTGCCGCCGCCGACCGAAGAGCGCCGCAAGGAACTGGCCAAGCAGGTGCAGAAGGAAGGCGAAGGCGCCAAGATCGCCATCCGCAACATCCGCCAGGACGCCAACAAGGAAGTCGCCAAGCTGTTGAAGGACAAGGCGATCAGCGAAGACGACAAGAAGCGCGGCGAAGACGATATCCAGAAATTGACCGACGCCAACATCAAGGATGTCGACAAAGTCGTTGCCGACAAGGAAAAGGAACTGATGTCGGTCTGAAGTCGATGCCTTCAGCCCCGCCTCCCCTGCCGGCTGTCCTGCCGCGCCATGTTGCCATCATCATGGATGGCAACGGGCGCTGGGCACAGCAGCGCCGCCGCCCACGCGTGATCGGCCATCGCGCCGGTGCGCGCGCGGTCAACCGCACCATCGAGCGCTGCCTCGAGCTGGGCATTCCGGCGCTGACCCTGTTCGCGTTTTCAAGCGAGAACTGGGGCCGCCCGCAGGACGAAGTCGATGCCTTGATGAAGCTGTTCCTCGGCGCGCTTGATCGCGAAGTGGACGAGCTGCATCGGCGCGGCGTGCGCGTGCGTTTCATCGGCGAGCGTGAGCGCTTCGGCGCCGCCCTGGTCAGCCGCATGCAGCTGGCCGAACAGCGCACCGCTGACAACAGCACACTGACCCTGTCGATCGCTGCCAGCTATGGTGGCCGCCAGGACATCGCCCGCGCCGCGCGCGCGCTGGCCGTTGAAGTGGCTGCCGGTCGCCTGCTGCCCGAGCAGATCGACGAATCCCTGCTGGGGCGACAGATGGCTCTTGCCGATCTGCCGCCACCGGACCTGTTCATCCGCACCGGTGGCGATACCCGCATCAGCAACTTCCTGCTGTGGCAACTGGCCTATACCGAACTGTGGTTCACCGAAGCATTGTGGCCGGACTTCGACGCCGCGCAGCTGCAGCAGGCGCTGGACGCCTTTGCCAGCCGTGAGCGCCGCTTCGGCCTGACCAGCGCCCAGATCGCCGCCCTGGCCACCGAGACGTCCAGCCCATGACCAAGACCCGAGTTCTCGCCGCGCTGATCATGGCGCCGGTCGCCATCGCCGCGATCCTGCTGCTGCCCACGCAATGGCTGGCCGCCGCCGCCGCCGCCGTGCTGCTGATCGGCCTGTGGGAATGGCTGAAACTGTCCGGCATTGAAGACACCCTCGCGCGTACCGTGCTGCTGGTGCTGAACCTGCTGCTGATGGTGCTGCTGGTGTGGGCCGATGGCAGCACCCTGGTGCTGTTCCAGATCACCACCCTGGTGGGTGTCGCCTGGTGGCTGGCGGCGCTGGTCTGGCTGCGTTTCTTCAATTTCGGCGCACAACCTTCCGCACCGGCGCGCATCGTGAAGATGCTGGCCGGCAGCCTGGCGATCGTCCCGGCCTGGGCCGCGCTGGTACTGATCCATGCCGGCGGTGATCCGCCCGGCCAGCAGGGCCACCTGTGGTTGCTGGCCGCACTGGCGCTGGTCTGGGCCGCCGATTCGGGCGCGTACTTCGCCGGCCGCCGGTTCGGCAAGCACAAGCTGGCGCCGCGCATCAGCCCGAACAAGACCTGGGAAGGCCTGGTCGGCGGCCTGGTGGTGGGCGTTGCAGTGGCCGTGGGCCTGGGCTGGTTGGCCGGCATCGATGCCGCGCACCTGCCCGGCCTGCTGATCACTGCCGTGGTGGCTGTGTTCGCCTCGGTGCTGGGCGATCTGTTCGAGAGCCTGATCAAGCGCCATGCCGGCGCCAAGGACTCGGGCCATCTGATCCCCGGCCACGGCGGCGTGCTTGACCGCGTCGACGGCGTGCTGGCCGCCATCCCGGTGTTCGCACTGGGCAAGGAAATCTTCGGGTTCTGACCATGGATGCTGCTGCAGACCTGCGCCGGGTCGCCGTGTTCGGCGCCACCGGCTCGATTGGTGCCTCCACGCTTGACGTGATCGCCCGTCATCCGCTGCGCTACCAGGCCACCGTGCTCGCCGCGGGCCGCCAGGTCCAGGCGCTGCTCGCCCTGTGCCGGCAGCACCGGCCGGCGCATGCGGTGATCGCCGATGAAACCCTGTACGGCGAACTGCGCGATGGCCTGCGTGCTGCCGGTCTGGCCACCCAGGCCCATGCCGGTCATGCCGCGCTGGATCAGCTGGCCGCCAGCGATGCCTGCGACACCGTCGTTGCCGCGATCGTGGGGGCCGCCGGCCTGTCCTCGACCCTGGCCGCCGCTGCGGCTGGCAAACGCATCCTGCTGGCCAACAAGGAATCGCTGGTGCTGGCCGGCGAACTGCTGACCCGCACCGCTGAACGTGCCGGCGCCGAAATCATTCCGATCGACAGCGAACACAGCGCGATCTTCCAGTGCCTGCGTTCACGCGATGCCAGCCTGGCCGGCGCCGGTGTACGCCGGATCCTGCTCACCGCATCCGGCGGTCCGTTCCGCGGGCGCAGCCGCGCCGCGCTGGAGCAGGTCACCCCGGCACAGGCCGTTGCCCACCCGAAGTGGTCGATGGGGCCGAAGATCTCGGTTGATTCGGCGACGTTGATGAACAAAGGCCTGGAAGTGATCGAGGCCCACCACCTGTTCGGCATCCCGGGCGAGCGCATCGAAGTGCTGGTGCACCCGCAGAGCCTGGTGCATTCGCTGGTGGAGTTCGTCGATGGCTCCACTCTCGCGCAGATGGGCCTGCCGGACATGCGCACCACCCTGGCGGTGGGCCTGGGCTGGCCCCACCGGATCGAATCGGGCGTCGCCGGGCTGGACCTGCTGGCGCAGGGCCGGTTGGATTTCGAGGCGCCCGACACCGATGCCTTCCCCTGCCTGGCCCTGGCGTGGCAGGCGATGCGTGCCGGCGGAACCGCACCGGCGGTGCTGAACGCCGCCAATGAAGAGGCGGTTTCAGCGTTTCTTCAGGGCCGGATCGGTTTCCTGAGCATTCCGGCACTGGTTGCTAACGCTCTTTCAACACTGCCGACCGAACCAGCCGATACACTGGAGGTTCTGTTGTCCGCCGACCAGCGGGCCCGCCAGCTCACCCTGAACGCCATCGACGCCGCCTGAACCGACGCCCATTCCCGTATGACGCCGCCGCCCCTGTCCGCCAATGTGAGCCTGCATGACTGACTTCATCGGATCGGTCTGGTGGATGATCGTGAGCCTCGGGCTGCTGGTCACCTTCCACGAGTTCGGGCATTACTGGGTCGGCCGCCTGTGCGGCGTCAAGGTGCTGCGCTTCTCGGTCGGCTTCGGCCGCCCGCTGTGGTCACGTCGCGATCGCCACGGCACGGAATTCGCCATCGCCGCCATTCCATTGGGCGGCTACGTGAAGTTCCTTGACGAACGCGAGGTCGAGGTCCATCCGCACGAGCGCGGCCAGGCCTTCAACCACAAGACCGTCTGGCAGCGCATCGCCATTGTCGCGGCCGGACCGATCGCCAACCTGCTGCTGTGCATCCTGCTGCTGTGGGCGATGTTCGTGATCGGCAAGCAGGATTATTCCGCCACCGTCGGACGCGCCACCGGCATGGCCGCCACCGCCGGGCTCGGCAGCGGCGATCGCCTGCTGCGCGTGGACGGCCGCGATGTCATCACCCTCGGTGAGGCCAGCATGGCCCTTACCGCTGCGGCCATGGACCGCCGTGATGTCACCCTGGAAGTGCTCGACCCTGCCGACCAGGTGCGCGCGCGCACCTTGCCGCTGTCGCAGCTGCCAGCCGGTTTCGATGAGCGACGGGTTCCGGTGCTGGCCGGTGTGTACTGGCGTGCCTGGCTGCAGCCGCCGCTGGTGGACAACATCGTGAAGGGGTCGGCCGCCGAAGGCCACCTGCAGCGCGGCGACCTGATCGTAGCCATCGACGGCCAGCGCATCGACAGCGTCGAGCAGGCCATCAGCGAGGTCGGCACCCTGGGCCGCCGTGGCGGCCCGGCGATGGTCGAGGTACTGCGCGGTGGCGAACGCCTGGCGCTGGAGATCACCCCGCGCCAGGGCAAGGACGGCAAGGGCCAGCCCACCTGGCAGATCGGCGCAGGCTTCGCGCAGACCTACACGCCGGCCTACGACACCCTGCTCAAGTTCGGCCCGCTGCAGTCGGTGACGGTGGCGGTCCGTGAAACCGGTCGGATGGCCGCCGATTCACTGGCCATGATGGGCCGCATCGTTACCGGCAAAGCATCGCTGCAGAACGTTTCCGGCCCGGTCACCATCGCCCGGGTCGCCAATATCTCGGCCAAACGCGGCGTGGACTGGTTCATTCAGTTTCTTGCCCTGCTGTCGCTGAGCCTGTGCATCATCAACCTGCTGCCCATCCCCATCTTGGACGGCGGGCACCTGCTGTATTACCTTATCGAGTTGGTCAAGGGCAGCCCGCTGAGCGAGCGTGCCGTCGCCGCCGGCCAATACATCGGCCTGGCGCTGCTGGCCGGGCTGATGGGATTGGCGTTCTACAACGACATCCTCGGCCTGGTCCCGCGATGAACTTTTCCACGTTTTTGCCGTCTACTGCGTCGGCATCCCGCACCAATGAAATCGACCTTCCTACCGGACGTGACATGACGCGACTCCCCAATCGCCGCCTGCTGGCCCTCGCCCTCGCCGCCGTCACCGGCGCCCCCGGCCTTGCCCAGGCAGCCGAGCCCTTCACTGTCAGCGACATCCGCGTCGACGGCCTGCAGCGCATCAGCTCGGGCACGGTGTTCACCTACCTGCCGGTCGAGCGTGGCGAGACCGTCACCGACAGCAAGGTCGGCGAGACCATCCGCGCCCTGTACAAGACCGGCTTCTTTGAAGACGTGCAGCTGGACCGCCAGGGCAGCATCCTGGTGGTGACCGTCAAGGAACGTCCGGCGATCAACAAGCTGACCGTCACCGGCAACAAGGACATCAAGTCCGATCAGCTGCTCAAGGGCCTGTCCGACATCGGCCTGACCGAAGGCGGCACCTTCGACCGCCTCAGCCTGGACCGCGTGACCCAGGAGCTTCGCCGCCAGTACAACGATCGCGGCAAGTACACCGTGGACATCACCCCGACCGTCAGCCCGCTGGACCGCAACCGCGTGGACATCGCCATCGCGATCAAGGAAGGCAAGGCGGCCAAGATCCGCCATGTCAACGTGGTCGGTACCGAGAAGTTCGACAGCAAGGACATCCTGGAATACTGGGAATCCAAGGAGCACAACTGGGCGTCGTGGTACCGCCGTGATGACCAGTACTCCAAGGAAAAGCTGTCCGGTGACCTGGAAAAGCTCAACTCCTGGTACCTGGACCGCGGCTACGTCGACTTCAGCATCGATTCGACCCAGGTCTCGATCAGCCCCGACAAGCGCGACATGTTCATCACCGCCGGCGTGACCGAAGGTGACCAGTACAAGATTTCCGAGATCAAGGTCAGCGGCGATACGATCCTGCCGCAGGAAGACGTCGAGCGCATGGTCGTGCAGAAGTCCGGCGACACGTTCTCGCGTGCGCTGCTGGAATTCAGCTCCGACGCGATCACCAACTCGCTGTCCAACATCGGCTACGCCTTCGCCAAGGTGAACCCGATTCCGACCACCAACCGCGCCGAGCAGACCGTTGCAGTCAACATGCAGGTCGTGCCGGGTCCGCGCGTGACCGTGCGCCGGATCATCTTCAAGGGCAATACCCGCACCTCCGACGAAGTGATGCGTCGCGAAATGCGCCAGTTCGAGAACAGCTGGTATTCGCAGGCCGCGATCGACCGCTCCAAGATCCGCCTGCAGCGCCTGGGCTACTTCGAAGGCGTCGAGGTGGAAACCCCGGCCGTCAGTGGCAGCAACGACCAGGTCGACGTCGTCTACAACGTCAAGGAAACCACCTCGGGCAGCTTCGTGTTCGGCCTGGGCTATTCGCAGTCCTACGGCATGACCACGTCGGTGCAGCTGTCGCAGAACAACTTCCTGGGCGGCGGCAACCGCGTGTCGGTCGAGGCTTCGCGCAGCAGCTACCTGCAGCGCTACGGCTTCAGCTACACCAACCCGTACTTCACCGATGAAGGCGTGTCGCTGGGCTACAACCTGTCCTGGCGCGAGCTGGACTACTCCGACTTCAACACCGCCCAGTACAACAGCACCAATGGTTCGGCGCAGGTGGTGTTCGGCGTGCCGATCACCGAGACCGATACCGTCTCGCTGATGTTCGGCATCGACAGCAACCAGATCACCACGTACGCCGGCTCGACCCCGCAGTCGATCATCGACTACATCGATGCCGTCGGCAGCCGCACCTTCCATGCGTGGCGCACCGAGCTGGGCTGGGCCCGCGATTCGCGCAACGACTACTTCATGCCGACCCGCGGTACCTACCAGCGCGTAGGCCTGGAAACCACCCTGCCGGGCTCGACCATCGAGTACTACAAGCTGAACTACCAGATCAGCAAGTACTGGCCGATCATCCCCTCGCTGGTGATCAACACCCGCGCCGAAATCGGCTACGGTGATGCCTACGGCAACGACAAGACCCGCGTGATCGACAACGGCGATGGCACCACCCGTACCGTCACTGCATCGGGCCTGCCGTTCTACGAGAACTTCTACGCCGGCGGTACCAACTCGGTGCGTGGCTTCGAGGACAACACCCTGGGCCCGCGTGAGGTGACCCGTGGCTACCCGAACGGCCAGCCGCTGGGTGGCTCGCTGAAGACCGTCGGCTCGGTCGAAGCGTACTTCCCGCGTCTGTTCGACAGCCCGTCGGCCCGCGTATCGGCCTTCGTCGACTTCGGCAACGTCTACAACGGCACCGACAACTTCAAGGCCAACGAGCTGCGCGTGTCCACCGGTGTGGCCCTGCTGTGGCGCGCCCCGGTCGGCCCGATCTCGATCAGCTACGCGTTCCCGCTGAAGAAGAAGGACGGCGACGAAATCGAGCGCCTGCAGTTTACGTTCGGTGGGCAGTTCTGACGAACCGCCCTGCGGTTCATCAGAACTGCACGCGCATCCCTCCTATCCCCCGCGCCATTGGCGCGCCCCCCTTAACAAAGGGGGGCTCTCCACCAGACGGGTTACGAATCGCCGGGCATTGCCCGGCGTTTTCATTTAGCCCAGATGCCGGAGGCGCCGCTCGGCTTTTGATCCTTTTCCGTCTTTCCGTGGTTGGCACGCGCGCCACACCGTCGGAGGGCGGACGCGTAGGGCCTGCGGGGGTGTGAGCCGCATGGATGCGGCGACCAAGGCTACATGGATGTACTTGCGCCGTCCCCCGCTGGCCCTACCCGTCCGACCCAGCCCATGGGCCTGACTCTGCCAGCCGCGAGGGGCCCTGCCGTTGGCTGCACCACCTCCCGCATGACCGAAATGGCATCACACGTTAAACTCCCGCCGTGAATACTCCTACCTACACCGCCCAGCAACTCGCCGATCAGTTCGGCCTGCAGGTCCATGGCGACCCAAGCACCGCCATCCATGGCGTGGCCACCCTCGCCCATGCCGGTGCCGGCCAGCTGACCTTCCTCGCCAATCCGCGCTACCGCGCCCAGCTGGCCGACAGCCACGCCGGCATCGTGGTACTGCGCGCCGAGGATGCCGACGCGGCACCCGGCACCGCGCTGGTTGCCAAGGACCCCTACACCACCTTCGCCAAGATCGGCGCGCTGTTCGACATCGCCCCGACCCGAGCACCCGGCATCCACCCCAGCGCGGTCATCGACCCGCTGGCACAGATCGCCGCCAGCGCCCACATCGGCCCGTTCGTCACCATCGGTGCGCGCAGCGTCGTCGGCGAGAGCTGCATCGTCGGCGCCGGCAGCATCATCGGCGAAGACTGCACCCTGGACAGCGGCTGCGAGCTGATCGCACGCGTCACCCTGGTCACCCGCGTCAAGCTCGGCAAGCGCGTGCGCATCCATCCCGGCGCCGTACTCGGCGCCGATGGCTTCGGCCTGGCCATGGACGCCGGCAAGTGGATCAAGGTGCCCCAGCTCGGCGGCGTGCGCATCGGCGACGATTGCGAGATCGGCGCCAACACCTGCGTCGATCGCGGTGCGCTGGAAGACACCGTGCTGGCTGAAGACGTGCGCCTGGACAACCTGGTGCAGATCGCGCACAACGTGCAGATCGGCGCGCACTCGGCCATTGCCGGCTGCACCGGCATCGCCGGCAGCGCCAAGATCGGCCGTTACTGCCTGCTTGGTGGCGCCGTAGGCGTGGTCGGTCACCTCGAAATCTGCGACAAGGTCGTGATCACCGGCAAATCGGTGGTCCGCAACTCCATCACCGAGCCGGGCGAGTATTCCTCCGGTACCCCTTTGACCGACAACCGCACGTGGCGCAAAAACGCCGCGCGCTTCAAGCAGCTTGATGCACTGGCCCGTCGCATCCTGTCTGTGAGCAAGGAGAAAGAATGAGCCAGCCCCAGACCCTGCCGGACATGGCGCAGATCCAGACGCTGCTGCCGCATCGCTACCCGTTCCTGCTGGTGGACAAGGTCGTCGCGATCGACTACGAGAAGCGCACGATCATCGCGACCAAGAACGTCAGCATCAACGAACCGTTCTTCCAGGGTCACTTCCCGGGCCAGCCGATCATGCCTGGCGTGCTGATCATCGAAGCCATGGCCCAGGCCGGTGGCGTGCTGACCCAGCTGACCCTGGGCCGTGATGCGCAGTCCAAGCTGTTCTACATGGTCAAGGTCGACAAGGCCCGCTTCACCAAGCAGGTGGTGCCGGGCGACGTGCTGGAAATGCACGTGGAGATCAAGCGTGTGATCCGCAACATGGCTGTGTACGACTGCGTGGCCAAGGTCGACGGCGAAGTCGTCGCCTGCGCCGAGGTGCTGTGCGCCGGCACCCGCGAATGACCCTGGCCGGAGGAGCGAGATGAGCGACAACGCCGCATTGATCCACCCCACTGCCGTGATCGATCCGTCGGCACGCCTGGCCGACGACGTCCGCGTGGGTGCTTTCACGATCATCGGGCCGGATGTTGAGATCGGTGCAGGTACCCTGGTCGGTCCGCACTGCAGCATCCATGGCCCGACCCGGATCGGCCGCGACAACCGTTTCATCGGCCACGTCGCGGTCGGCGGTGAGCCGCAGGACAAGAAGTACGCCGGCGAACGCACCGAACTGGTGATCGGCGACCGCAACGTGTTCCGCGAGTTCGTCACCCTGAACCGCGGCACCGGGGGCGGCGGCGGCATCACCACCATCGGTGATGACAACTGGATGCTGGCCTACACGCACGTGGCGCATGACTGCCACGTCGGCAACTTCTGCGTGTTTTCCAACAACACCACCCTGGCCGGACATGTCACCGTGGGCGACTACGTGATCATCAGCGGCTTCGCTGGTGCCCACCAGTTCTGCCGCATCGGCGCGCATGCCTTCCTCGGCATGGGCGCACTGACCAATGGTGATGTTCCGCCGTTCACGATGGTCGGCACCGATTCGCTGGGACGTCCGCGCGGCATCAACAGCGAAGGCCTGAAGCGCCGCGGCTTCGACGCCGAGCGCATCACCGCGATCAAGCGCGCCTACCGCACGCTGTACGTGGCCGGCCTGCCGCTGGCCGAGGCCAAGGCACAGCTGGCCGAGCAGGCGCGTGACAGCGACGACGTCAAGTCGATGCTGGACTTCATCGAGCACACCGAGAGGCACCTGCTGCGATGAGCAGCGCGACCGGCCAGGCGCCGGCCGGCGCCGATGTGATCCCGCTGGCCTCGATGGCTGGCAGCGTTCCTGCACAGCGGGTGCTCAGCGAGCGCCCGCTGCGGATCGCGCTGGTTGCCGGTGAAGCTTCCGGCGACCTGCTCGGCGCCGGCCTGGTGCGCGAACTGAAGGCGCGCTTCCCGCACGCCGAGTTCGCCGGCATCGGCGGCGATGCGATGCGCAACGCGGGCTGCCAGACCTGGCACGATGCCAGCGAGCTTGCGGTCATGGGCCTGACTGAAGTGCTGCGCCACCTGCCGCGCCTGCTCAAGCTGCGCTCGGCCTTCCGCCAGCGTGCGCTGGAATGGCAGCCGGACGTCTTCATCGGCATCGATGCACCCGACTTCAACCTGGGCATCGAGCGCTGGCTGAAGCAGCGCGGCATACGCACGGTGCACTACGTCAGCCCGTCGGTATGGGCCTGGCGCGAGAAGCGTGCGGAGAAGATCGGCAGCAGCGCCGACCTGGTGCTGTGCCTGTTCCCCATGGAGCCGCCGATCTATGCAAAGCATGGCATCGACGCTCGCTTTGTCGGCCATCCGATGGCCGATGACATTCCGCTGCACGTTGACCGCGAAGAGGCGCGCATGGAACTTGGCCTGCCGGCCTCGGCCAAGGTGCTGGCCGTGCTTCCCGGCAGCCGCCTGGGTGAGATCTCCAAGCTGGGCGAGGCCTTCTTCGAAGCTGCCTGGCAGGTTTCCGAGCGCATTCCCGGCCTGCACGTGGTGGTTCCGGCCGCCAACGCGGCCTGCCGTCGCCTGATCGAGGAACAACTGTCGCGCTCGGCGTTGCCGGTGGCCTACTCGCATGTACTGGACGGCCAGGCACGCAGCGCGATGATCGCCGCCGATGTGGTGGTGCTGGCCTCGGGTACGGCAACCCTGGAAGCGATGCTGGTAAAGCGTCCGATGGTGGTGGGCTACCGGGTCAACGAACTGACCTATCGCCTGGTGAAAGCGCTGGGATTGATCAAGGTCGACCGCTTTGCCCTGCCCAACATCCTTGCCGGCCAGGACCTCGCGCCGGAACTGATGCAGCACGACTGCACGCCGGAAAAACTGGCGGCAGCGGTCCAGCAGTGGTTCGACCACCCGCAACGGATCGCCGATCTGCAGGGCACATACGCGCGCCTGCATGAACGCCTGCGCCGCAATGCATCGGCACGCGCAGCCGACGCGGTTGGCGAACTGCTGGTCCGCGGCCAGGAAAGAGCGTGAGCCGGCGCCACGCCGCAGCGGCCAGCCTGGCCCTGTTCGATGGGGCAGCGGTGATCGACCCGGGCCACCGCATCGCCGGCGTCGACGAAGCCGGGCGTGGGCCGCTTGCCGGCCCGGTGGCGGTGGCAGCGGTGGTGTTCGATCCGCAACGCCCGCGCCTGAACGGCCTGGATGATTCCAAGCAGTTGACCGCAGCCCGCCGCGAGCAGCTGTACGACCGCATCCTGGATCGGGCCCTGGCCTGGCACGTGGTGCTGGTGGACGTGGAAGCCATCGACCGCCTGAACATCTACCAGGCCACGCTGCAGGGCATGCGCGATGTCGTTGCAGCGGTGGCCCACGTGGCTGGCTTCGCCCGTATCGATGGCAACGTGGTGCCCAAGGGACTGGTGCTGCCGGCGCAGGCACTGATCGGCGGCGATGGCATCGACCGCGCGATCATGGCCGCCTCGATCCTGGCCAAGGTGTCGCGCGACCGCTACATGCTGGACCTGCATGCGCGTCACCCGCAGTACGGCTTCGACCAGCACAAGGGCTACGGCACCCCGGCCCATCTTGCCGCACTGCGTGAACACGGCCCCTGTGCCGAGCACCGGCGCAGCTTCGCGCCGGTGCGCGAGTGCCTGGAAGCGTCGACGACCACGGCCATCGCCTGAACAACGGCCGACAGCGCGATAGCCCATCTGGGGGAGAGTCCCCCTTGGTCAGGGGGACGCGCCGACGGCGCGGGGGTATGGAAGCATGGTAAGACGGGGCCCGCGGTTCGCCTGCGAACCGTGGGGAGCGATAGCGCGAATGCGATATCGCGTACCGTCAAGTCCTTGTCGCAACCCCCTGCCCTCGCTACCCTGACCGGGCATTCCAGCGCTTCCCGACCCCGGCGACGAACCCCCGTCTGCACCCGGGGCCCGCGCGCTCCAACCTGGTCCGGCATGTCCAACTCCCGCTTCGTACATCTCCACGTCCACACCGAGTTCTCGCTGGCGGACTCGACCATCCGCGTGCCGGCCAAGCCGGACCAGGCCGACCCGAAGAAGGCCAAGCAGGCCAATCTGCTGTCCCGCTCGGTCGAGCTGGGCCTGCCTGCGCTGGCGGTGACCGATCTCAACAACCTGTTCGCCCTGGTCAAGTTCTACAAGGCCGCCGAAGGCGTGGGCATCAAGCCCATCGCCGGCGCCGATGTGATGATCGCCGAGGAAGGCCAGGACCCGTGGCGGATGACCCTGCTGTGCCGCGACCGCGAAGGCTACCTGAGCCTGTCGCGGCTGCTGACCCGCGCGTGGATGGAAGGCCATCGGCCGGAAGGCGGCGTGGCCGTGCACCCGGACTGGCTGAAGGCCGGCAATGCGAGCCTGTTCGCCCTGGCCGGCCGCGAGAGCCTGGCCGGGCGGCTGGCACTGGACGGCAAGCACGACCTGGCCGAGCAGCAGCTGGCCGACTGGCAGCGCGTGTTCGGTGACGGGCTGCACCTGGAGCTGACCCGCACCGGTCGTGATGGCGAGGAGAACTTCAATCAGTTCGCGCTGATGGCCGCCGGCCAGCGTGGCCTGCCGGTGATCGCCAGCAACGACGTGCGCTTCCTGTCGCCGTCCGATTTCAGCGCGCACGAAGCGCGCGTGTGCATTTCCACCGGGCGCGTTCTGGACGATCCCAAGCGCCCGCGCGAGTACAGCGACCAGCAGTACCTGAAATCGGCCGAGGAGATGTGTGCGCTGTTCGCCGACATCCCCGATGCGATCGACAACACGCTGGCGCTGGCCGAGCGCTGCAACATCGAGATGCGCCTGGGCACCTACTTCCTGCCCGACTACCCGGTGCCCGACGAAGAGACGCTGGACAGCTGGATCCGCAGCGAATCGCGCAAGGGCCTGGCCGCGCGCCTGGAGAAGAACCCGATCGCTGCCGGCATGACCGCGCAGGACTACAGCGACCGCCTCGAATTCGAGCTGGACACCATCATCAAGATGGGTTTCCCCGGCTACTTCCTGATCGTTGCCGACTTCATCCAGTGGGGCAAGGCACAGGGCATCCCGATCGGGCCCGGCCGTGGTTCCGGTGCGGGTTCGCTGGTGGCCTGGGCGCTGCAGATCACCGATCTGGACCCGCTGCCCTACAACCTGCTGTTCGAGCGCTTCCTCAACCCCGAACGCGTGTCGATGCCCGACTTCGACATCGACTTCTGCATGGACCGGCGCGACGAGGTCATCGACTACGTTGCCCGCAAGTACGGCCGCGAGCGGGTCAGCCAGATCATCACCTACGGCACCATGGCCGCCAAGGCGGTGGTGCGCGACTCCGGCCGTGTGCTCGGCTTCCCGTACGGTCTGGTCGACAGCGTGGCCAAGCTGATCCCGAACATCCTCGGCATTTCGCTGAAGGATGCGATGGGCGAAGGCAAGGACAGCGAGATGGCCTCGCCCGAGCTGATCCAGCGCTACCAGAGCGAGGACGATGTCCGCGATCTGATCGATCTGGCCCGGCAGCTGGAAGACCTGACCCGCAATGCCGGCAAGCACGCCGGTGGCGTGGTGATCGCGCCGGAGCCGCTGGCCGAGTTCTGCCCGCTGTTCGCCGAACACGATGAAGACGGCCGCGGCAAGAACCCGGTCACCCAGTTCGACAAGAACGACGTGGAAGAAGTCGGGCTGGTGAAGTTCGACTTCCTGGGCCTGCGCACGCTGACGATCATCGACTGGGCGGTGAAGGCGATCAACAAGCGCCACGAGCGCGCCGGCATTCCGCCGGTGGACATCACCCAGCTGCCGCTGGATGACGCGCCGACCTACAAGGACATCTTCGCGTCCGGCAACACGGGCGCGGTGTTCCAGTTCGAATCCTCGGGCATGCGTCGCCTGCTGAAGGACGCCAAGCCCGACCGTTTCGAAGACCTGATCGCACTGGTGTCGCTGTACCGGCCGGGCCCGATGGACCTGATTCCGTCCTTCGTCGACCGCAAGCACGGGCGCGAGGACGTGGAATATCCCGATCCGCGCACCGAGCGGATCCTGCGCGACACCTACGGCATCATGGTGTACCAGGAGCAGGTGATGCAGATGGCGCAGATCGTCGGCGGCTACTCGCTGGGCGGCGCCGATCTGCTGCGCCGTGCGATGGGCAAGAAGGTGCCGGCAGAAATGGCCAAGCACCGCGAGATCTTCCGCGAGGGTGCTGCCAAGGATGGCGTGGGCGAAGCCAAGGCCGATGCGATCTTCGACCTGATGGAAAAGTTCGCCGGCTACGGCTTCAACAAGTCGCACGCTGCCGCCTATGCACTGGTCAGCTACCAGACGGCCTGGCTCAAGCGTCACTACCCGGCCGAGTTCATGGCGGCCACGCTGTCGTCGGACATGGACAATACCGAGAAGGTGGTCGGTTTCCTGGACGAGGTGCGCAATCTCGGCCTGACCGTGCTGCCGCCGAAGGTCAACCAGTCCGCCTTCATGTTCGAGGCCTCGACCCCGGACACGATCCAGTATGGCCTGGGCGCGATCAAGGGCGTCGGCCAGGGTGCCTGCGAAGCGGTGGTCGATGAGCGCCTGCGTGGCGGCGACTACACCGACCTGCTCGATTTCTGCACCCGCATCGGCTCGGCCAAGCTCAACCGGCGCACGCTGGAAGCGATGATCAACTGCGGTGCGCTGGACGAGCTCGGCCACAACCGCGCGTCGCTGATGCTGCAGCTGCCGGAGGTGATCAAGGCCACCGAACAGATGGCACGCGAGCGTGCATCGGGGCAGAACTCGTTGTTCGGCGGCCCCGAGCCCGGTGTGCAGGCCATCCACATCGAGTTGCCGCAAGCAGAGGAATGGCCGTTGCTGCAGCGCCTGAACGGCGAGCGCGACACCTTGGGCTTCTACCTCAGCGGCCATCCGTTCGACCCATGGCGCGACGACGTGCGCGACCTGGTCGGTACCGACCTCGGTTCGGTGGAGAAGATCTGGAGCGCCAACAGCAACAGCGGCGGTGGCGAAAAGCGCTGGCGCCCGGAGGTGCAGACGGTGCTGGCCGGCCAGGTGGTCGGGGTGCGCCGCAAAGGCGAGAGCCAGATCTTCATCCAGCTGGAGGATGGTCGCGGCCGCGTCGAGTGCAGTGCGTTCTCCGATGCCATGGCCGAATTCGGCCACCTGATGACCAAGGACCGCATCCTGGTGGTCAAGGGTGGTCTGCGCGAGGATGAATTCAACGGTGGCTTCGCACTGCGCATCCGCCAGTGCTGGGACTTCGACGAAGTCTGCGCCAACTACGCTACCCGGCTGTCATTGCGACTGGACCTGCGCCAGCAGCGCCCGGTGTGGGAGCGCATCGATGCGCTGCTCGACCGCCATCGCCCCGGCCGTACGCCGCTGCGCCTGGACCTGTTGCTGAAGGGGCCCGATGGTGGCATTGCCGGCATGCTCGATGTGTCCGGACAGAGCGCCGTGCGCGTCGACTCCAAGCTGATGGAGGCGCTGCGCGCCGAGCCGGCCGTGCGTACGCTGAAGGTGCGCTACAGCCCACCGTGGGCCAACTGAGGCTGGCCCTGCTTTCCGGTTCCTGTCTGTTCCTGTTCCCCGCTGCATACGTCAAGGACGATTGCCTGTAATGAAGAATCTGCTGTTCCCGCTGGTAGCTGCGCTTGCACTGTCTGGTTGCTCGTCCAAGGTCGATTTCGAGATCGACAACCCCACCGACACACCGCTGGCCATCAGCATCGATGGCAAGGACCTGCCGGTGGCCGCGAAGGCGTCGCGTCCGGTCAGCCTTGCCCCCGGCGAGCACCGCCTGCACACCGGCACCTTGGGCGAGGTGCGTTTCATCGTCTATGCCGGCAGCCGCGGCGGCCTGATCAATCCCACCCTGAGCGAGTACATCACCGCACGCGAGATCTACGTCACCGGCGAAGACAAGCTGAAGAACTTCGGTGTCAGCGGCTTGGGCATCGACGTGGGCGGGGTGGAGTTCAAGGGCCCGTTCGACAAGTTCCATGGCCTGTTCATCGACAAGACCTGGAACTTCGGCGTGCGCGAGCCGTTCCCGCAGGAACAGGTGGTTGCCCATGTCGATTCCAGCGGCGGCAGGATCAGCACCAAGATCTTCACTGCGCCGGCGTTCATCGACTATGTCGAGCAGAGCATGGGCGAACCCGGCGCCTACAGGCGCGAGCAGCCGGCCGGCTACGTCGCGCCGACCTACACCGTGCAGCCGGCGCCGGCCCTGCCAGCCCTGGACCCGGCCTTCGAGGCCCATGCCGGCCAGATGCGCGACATCTATGCGCGCTGGCTGAAGGCCAACACGGCCAGCGAACAGAAGGCCCTGCGCAAGGAAGACTTCCAGGCGCAGATGGCCTTCACCCAGGCCACCATGACACTGGGCGCAAAGCTGCCGGTCGCGGCCAACGAGGCCTACAACGACTTTGTGACCCTCCGCAGCACCGAAATGGCCCGCAGCGCGCTGGTCCTGCCCTGACAGGGGCGGGCCGCGTGACTGGCGCAGCCCGCCTCCACTGCGCTACCGTCGCCTTCCAGACGAAGGCGTACGGGCCGTTCCTGCGCATTCGGCTAGAATTCCCCTCTTCTTTACACGACGGCTTCCGATGAATCCGAACTACCTCGACTTCGAGCAACCCATCGCCGACCTGGAAGCCAAGATCCAGGAACTGCGCAACGCCAGTGCCGGTCCGGCGGTCAATGTCGAGGCCGAAGTGAACGCACTGCAGGACAAGCTGCGCGTGCGTACCGCGCAGATTTTCCGCAACCTGACCTCGTGGCAGGTGCTGCAGCTGGCCCGCCACCCGTCGCGCCCGTATACCGCCGACTACATCCGCATCATCTGCGATGAGTTCCAGGAACTGGCCGGCGACCGCGCCTTCGCCGACGACAAGGCCATCATGGGCGGCCTGGCCCGCATCAATGGCCGTGCGGTGATGGTGATCGGCCACCAGAAGGGTCGCGACACCAAGGAAAAGATCAAGCGCAACTTCGGCATGCCCAAGCCCGAGGGCTACCGCAAGGCCCTGCGCCTGATGAAGATGGCCGAGCGTTTCGGCCTGCCGGTGCTGACCCTGATCGACACCGCCGGCGCCTGGCCGGGTATCGATGCCGAGTCGCGTGGCCAGTCCGAGGCGATCGCGCGCAACCTGATCGAGATGGCTGAACTGAAGGTGCCGATCATCTGCACCGTGATCGGTGAAGGCGGCTCCGGCGGCGCATTGGCCTTGGGCGTGGGCGACCGCACCGTGATGCTGGAGTACGCGGTGTATTCGACGATCACCCCGGAAGGCTGCGCCTCGATCCTGTGGAAGGACGCCGGCAAGGCCAAGGATGCTGCCGAGCAGTTGGGCCTGACCGCGCCGCGCCTGAAGGGCCTGGGCCTGGTGGACAAGGTCGTGCGCGAGCCGACCGGCGGTGCCCACCGCAACCCGAACCAGATGGCCAAGCGCCTGAAGGCGGTGCTCTTGAACGAGCTGGATGCACTGGAAAAGCTGTCCACCGAGCAGCTGCTGGAACAGCGCTACACGCGCCTGCGCAGCTACGGTACCTACGAGGCGGCATGAGGCGGTGCCGGCCGCTGGCCGGCAACACCCGGGTGATTGCAGAAACAACAGAGCCGGGCATCTGCCCGGCTCTTTTCATTTACGTGCGTTGCGTGCGGCATCCACGCATGGCGTGGATCTACGCGATGCAGGGCCTCCCTCAGAACGGCTTGGCCAGCACCAGCCACACGATCGGGATGAAGGCCAACAGCGGGATCTCGTTGATCCAGCGCAGCGCGCGCGACGACGGCAACGCCCTGCCCTTGGCGACGCCCTTGAGCAGGCGGCCGATCCAGATGAAATAGGCCAGCAGCACGACCACCAAGCCCAGCTTGGCGTGCAGCCAGCCGGCACCGCCCGGGGCGACCATGGTCGGGAAATCGGGGATGACCTTGTAGCCCAGCCACAGCACCAGACCCAGCAGGAATGCCAGCCCGAACATCGAGTGGCCGAAGCGGTACAGGCGCAGGCCCATCAGCTGCAGGCGCGCGGTCACCGCCGGCTGGCCTGCGGTCTCGGCCAGGTTCACCAGGATGCGCGGCAGGTAGAACACCGTGGCCATCCACGCCACCACGAACACGATGTGGAAAGTCTTGACCCAGTAGTAGCTCTGCATGCGCTCGCTCCGGCGGCTGGCGTAGGTGGGCGGCCATTCTCGCATGGCATGACGGGACCGCCGCGGGCGTGGAGCGCGCGACACATCGACGCATGGCGTGCTGCAACGCCGTACGATAGGCGCCGATTTCACCAGTGCACCCGAACGCCATGGAAAAGACCTACGACGCCGCCTACTTCCAACGCTGGTACCGCAGCGCCGACATCGGTGGCAGCGCACGGCTGGCGCGCAAGGTCGCCCTCGCCGTGGCGACGGCCGAGTACTACCTGGAACGACCGATCCGCAGCGTGCTGGACATCGGCTGCGGCGAAGGTGCGTGGCGCGCACCGCTGTTGAAACTGCGTCCGAAGGTCGACTACCTCGGCTTCGACAGCAGCGAGTACGCTGTGCGCCGCTACGGCCGCACCCGTAACCTGCACCTGGCCGGCTTTGCCGATTTCGCCTGGCTTCGCCCCTGCGCACCGGTCGATCTGCTGGTCTGTTCGGATGTGATGCACTACGTACCCGACCGCGAACTGCGCGCCGGGCTGGCTGGCGTGGCCGAGCTGACCGCCGGTGTGGCCTTCCTGGAAACCTTTGCCGCCGAGGATGAATTCGAAGGCGACCATGACGGCTTCCAGTCGCGCCCTGCCCGCTGGTACCGGCGCCAGTTGACCCGGCAGGGCCTGCAGGCGGTGGGCTCGCACCTGTGGCTGGGCCCAGCCCTGGCCGGTGAAGCCGCCGCGCTGGAACAGGCCGCCCGCTGAATACGCGCCGCGATATCGCTTAACGTCCGGGACAGTCGGATGCGCTATGCTGCGCGGCAACATAAGACCATACATATTCGGTCGGCATGCTCTATCAACTGCACGAACTGACCCGCAACCTGCTCGCCCCCTGGGTGCACCAGGCCCAGGCCAACGCCAGGTTCTTCGCCAACCAGGGACACTGGTGGTCGCAGATGCCCGGCGCTGATCGCCTGGCGGCGGTCAATGAGCTGTTCCATCGCATCGGCAAGGATTACGAGAAGCCCGAATGGGGCATCAACGAAATCGACGTCGAGGGCGAGCGCGTGCCGATCGTGGTGCACGAGGAACTCAGCAGGCCGTTCTGCAAGCTGCTGCGCTTCAAGCGCCACAGCAATGAAGCCGACCAGCTGCACACCATGCTCAACCAGCCGTTCGTGCTGGTGGTGGCGCCGCTGTCCGGCCATCACGCCACGCTGCTGCGCGACACCGTGCGCACGCTGCTGCGCGATCACCGTGTGTATGTGACCGACTGGGTCGATGCGCGCATGGTGCCCGGCAGCGAAGGCGAATTCGGGCTGGAGGACTACATCGCCTACATCCAGGAATTCATCCGCCACCTCGGCGTCGAACGCCTGCACGTGGTGAGCGTCTGCCAGCCGACGGTGCCGGTGCTGGCCGCGGTCTCGCTGATGGCCAGCCGCGGCGAACCCACGCCGCGCACGCTGGTGATGATGGGGGGCCCGATCGATGCGCGCTGCAGCCCCACTGCAGTGAACAACCTGGCCACGCAGAACCCGTTGTCGTGGTTCGAGAACAACGTCATCCACACCGTGCCGGCCAGCTATCCCGGTGCCGGTCGCCGCGTGTATCCGGGCTTCCTGCAGCACGCCGGTTTCCTGTCGATGAACCCCAGCCGCCACTTCAGTTCGCACTGGGATTTCTACACCGACCTGGTCAAGGGCGATCTGGAAGACGCCGACGCGCATCGCAATTTCTACGATGAGTACAACGCCGTGCTGGACATGCCGGCCAAGTACTACCTGGATACCATCCGCGTGGTGTTCCAGGACTTCCTGCTGCCGCGCGGCGAGTGGGTGGTCAATGGTGAGAAGGTCGATCCTTCGGCGATCCGCGATACCGCGCTGCTGAGCATCGAAGGCGAGCTGGACGATATCGCCGGCCTTGGCCAGACCGAAGCGGCGCAGGCGCTGTGCAGCGGCATCGCCGCCGAGCGCCGCGAGCATTTCATTGTCGACGGTGCCGGCCATTACGGCATTTTCAGCGGCCGCCGCTGGCGCGAAGTGGTGTACCCGAAGGTGCGCGATTTCTTCGCCGCACATGCCGAGGCACCTGCTGCGAAGGCGAAGAAGAAGAGCAACGTCACCCCGCTGCGCCGCAAGGCGGGGTAAGTCCCCGCCTTGCAGCTGGCCTGCTCCTGGTAGATGCCAACCTTGGTTGGCGCTCTACCGTGATTTCCGATGCCGGCAGCATCGTGCCAACCAAGGTTGGCATCTACCAGGTCGGGATCCGGCCCCGGATCTGTTACAGCCGCACCAGCAGGTTCTTGGCCAGCAGCCCGTGCAGCTTGCCGATGCCGCGTGCCAGATGCATCGTCAGCAGCAGCAGCAGCGCGCCCACGGCGGCAACCACGATGGCCACCAGCGGCGAGGCCGCCATCGGCAATACGTTCACGTCGTTGATGTACACGCCGGGGATGTCGCCACTGAAGATCGCCGCAACCGGCGCCCAGATCAGGCTCAGCGACAGCGACAACAGCGTCACCGCGATGGTGAAGTAGAGGATGCCCAGCGGCAGCATCAGCACGAAGTACAGCAGCGTCAGCCAGGTGCGGCCATCGGTGAACATGTCGCCAATGCGCTGCAGCCAGCTGCGGCTGCGGTCGGTGTACTGCGGCCGGCGCGGCATGCGCTCGCCCAGCAGTGCTTCCACCAGCCGCCCTTCCAGCAGCGCCAGCCCGCGCACCGAACCGAAGAACAGCACCGTCAACGGAATGCCGATGATCAGGATCATCAGGCCCAGCGACAGCGACAGCCCGGTGACCACCCAGGTGAAGAAGAAGATGCCGGTCGCCAGCGACAGCAGCATGTAGAACAGCGCGCCATAGGTATGCGGATCGGTCACCACGCCGAAGAAGCGTGCCAGCGCCGAGCGCTGCACGGGTGCCGGTAGCGGCGCGGCCGGCGCCACGCCACTGGCTTCAGCGGCCGCACGCAGCACCGGCGCGGTATCCGCACGTGGTGTGCGCAGCGCGCGGTTCACCGTCACTTCGGTCTCGCGATAGATGCCGGCCACTTCATCCGGCGCGCCGTAGCTGCCGGCGACGTCGGCAATGACCTCGGCCTCGCTGCGGCCAGGTTGCGCGGCCAGCTCCGAACGCAGGTATTCCTCGGCGTCGTACAGCGCATCCTGCACCATCGCCGGGTCGGCGCCTTCCAGGGCTGCACGCAGCTGTGCCAGGTAGTGCGGGATGGTGCTTGGCAGGCCTGCACCTGCCGGGTTCGGGACGTTCATTGCGGTACCCCCTCCAACACGGAATCGACGGAATCGCGGGTGGCCTGCCAGGCCTGGCGCCACTGCGCCAGCACCTCGCGGCCGCGTTCATTGATGCGGTAGTAGCGCCGCGGCGGCCCGCTGCTGGACGGCTCCACATGGCTTTCCAGCAGGCCGGAACCTTCCAGGTTGCGCAGCACCGGATACAGCGCGCTCTGCTTGCCGCTCAGCACGCCCTCGCCCACGCGCTCCAGCTCCTTGGCGATGAGGTAGCCGTACAGCGGCTCACCGGCCCGGGCCAGCACCGCCAGCAGGGCCAGCGACACCGTTCCGGCGCTCAGCTCCTTCTGGAACTTTTTCAGGTGGACATCGTCCTCGGACATGACCGGCCCTCCACTACGTTGAAGTCAACAGTAGTGTGAAGTTCGCTATAGCGAATGTGTCGTTAGTCACTCTGCCTTTGGTATCCGCTCAACCGGCCAGCGACCCGTGCATCTGTCAGAATCGCCACCCCTGACGAACCTGAACCTGGTCATGAAGACGTCCATCGCCCTCCTTCCCCTTCTCCTGCTGACTGCGGTGGCCGCTCCCGCACGCGCCATGACGGGGTGCGACTTCGTCGATGGCTCGCATGAGTCGATCGCCTTTGCGCTGCTTGCCCTGGATGCACGCCAGCGCGGCGAAGAAGGAGACGCCGTACTGGCGCGCGCCACGCCGGAGAAGAGCGACCCTGCATGGCACGCGGCCATGGCACGCGAAACGGTGGCGGAGGTGTTCAGCGATCTCCACCCCATCGAGCCAGCGGTGTACACGGTGTACCGGGGAATGGTCTGCTATCACGCAGCGCAGCGTCCTGCGGAGAATGTCGTGGTCGACTACGCAGCGATCCATCCCGCGCTTGCTGCCTGCGAATTGCGGCCCACACCGCGTGAGCAAGGGCAATGCGCCGGCGAGGCACTCGACAACTACTTCAGTGCCGCTGCGGATTGACGCTGTGCCCGCGTTCGGGCACATGACATCGTGCCCGGCTCTCGCGCAGAATCGAAGCCTCGTTCATGTTGCGGGTATTCCATGTCGCACCGTCGCCTTGCCCTGACCGCCCTCGCCCTGTCCTGCCTGCTGCCCGCCCTGGCCGGCGCAGCCACGCCCTACCGCAGCCCGCAGCAGATCCTCGAGGCGTCGGCGGCCAGCGACTGGCGCACGCCGGACCCGGCCGACCTGCTGTACATGGACCTGCCGGCCGGGCGGGTGATCATCGAGCTGGCGCCGCAGTTCGCGCCGCGCCATGTGGCCAACATCCAGACCTTCGCCCATGAGCATTTCTGGGATGGCACCAGCATCTACCGGTCGCAGGACAACTTCGTGGTGCAGTTCGGCGATGCCGACGCCGATGACGCGGCCAAGGCCAAGCCGTTCGGCAGTGCCGCGCGCAAGCTGCCAGCCGAGTTCGAACGCGCCAGCGCCGGCCTGAAGGTCAGCGTGCTGCCCGACCGCGATGGCTGGGCGGCGCAGACCGGTTTCGTCGACGGCTTCCCGGTCGGCCAGGATCCGCAGGCCGGCAAGGCCTGGCTGGCGCACTGCTACGGCATGCTCGGCGCGGGCCGCAGCAACGAGGAAGACAGCAGCATCGGTGCCGAACTCTATGTGGTGACCGGCCAGTCGCCGCGCCAGCTGGACCGCAACATCACCCTGGTCGGTCGCGTGCTGAAGGGCATGGAGCTGCTCAGCGCGATTCCGCGTGGCCCGGCCCCGATGGGCTTCTATACCGACCCGACGCTGCGCACGCCGATCGTCTCGATCCGCCGTGCCAGCGATGTGCCGGCGGCCGAGCGCACTCCGATCCAGGTGCTGCGCACTGACTCAAAGACGTTCGCCGATACGGTCGAAGCGCGGCGTAATCGTGTGGACGATTTCTACAAGCGCCCGGCCGGGCATATCGACCTGTGCAATGTTCCGGTGCCGGTGCGGTAGGAGCCTGGCTTCCTGCGCGTGGCGCGTGCTGAAGGTGCTTCACTGTTCATGGGCGTTACTTTTCTTTTCGCGCGAAAAGAAAAGTAACCAAAAGAAACGCGCCGCCAGGTCGCGAGCCGCCGTGCTTCGCACGTCGGTCCCCTGCGCTTCTCGGTGAATCAGGGGACGGTGCCGAACTCGCTGCGCTCAGACATCGGCACCTCTTCGCCCCTGATTCCCCTGCGATGCTCGGCTCGCTCAAGGCGGACTGGAAGGTCAAGATCAACAGCAAGAGCATCCACGCATGGTGTGGATCTACTGGGTGCAGCTGTGGCATTTGATCTGGGTCCGCCTTGAGCGAGCCGAGCACCGCAGGTCCGGCGAGGGCGAAGAGGCGCGGGTGTCTGAGCGCAGCGAGTTCCCGCGCCGTCCCTCGACGGGCCGAGGAGCACAGGGCACCGATGCGCAACGCGCATCGGCTCGTGACCGGCGGAACGTTTCTTTTGGTTACTTTTCTTTGCGTACAAAGAAAAGTAACGCCCATGAACAGTGAAGCACCTTCAGCACGCGCCACGTGCAAAACACCTCAGCCCTTCTGGCTGACAGCCACACTGCCAAGAATCAGGCCACCGGCAATCAGCATCTGCAGCGTCACCGGCTCGCCCAGGAACAGCCAGGCGAATGCAGCACCGAACAACGGCACCAGATAGGTCACCGTTGATGCACGCGACGGGCCGATGCGGCCAATCAGGCGATAGAACATCAGGAAGGCGAATCCGGTGCAGACCACGCCCAACGCGATCGCCGCACCCCATGCCTTGCCCGGGATCGGCCCCTGCGGCAGATGGGTGAGCGCCATCGGCAGCAACCACAGCGAGGCACACGACAGCGTGGCGGCGGCCGCGGCGGCCGAGGGCAGCCCGGTCATGTGCCGCTTCACCAGGTTCACGCCCAGGCCGTACAGGAGTGACGCGGCCGCACCGGCCAGCACCGCCGTACCGATGCTCAGCCCCGAGATCTTGGCCGTGGCCAGCACCACCACGCCGGCAAAGCCGACCAGCAGCGCGCCCGCGCGGCGCACGCCGATCTTCTCGCCAAAGAACAGGAATGCGATCAGCGCGGCGAACAGCACCGTCATCGCATTGCAGATCGCCCCGATCGCCGCCGGTGCGCGCTCGGCCGCGTAGGCAAACAGCACGAACGGCAACGCCGAATTGACCAGGCCGATCGGCGCCAGCCACAGCCAGCGTCGCGGCGGGAACTGCGCACGCGCGCGCCACAGGAACGGGAGCAGCACCAGCGCGCCCAGTACCAATCGCACCTCGACCAGGGCGAAGGGGCCGAACGACGGCACCGCTACCCGCATGAACAGGAACGAGCAGCCCCAGATCGCGCCGAGCAGGGTCAGTTCCAGCGGCGTGCGCCAGTCACGTTCGGCCATCTGTGGGACCGCATTCATACCCATTCTCCAACCATTGCTGCATTCCTCGTCCGGCCCCACAGGATCGGGCGCAGACGACCGCCGCACAAGCGCGTAGTATCGCTGCCAGCCACAAATATGGTTTGAGGCTGGACATGCTGCTACGCCCTTCCCTGCTGCCCGCACTGGCGGTGTTCGCGGTCGCCGCGCGCCACCAGAACTTCGCCCAGGCCGCGCAGGAACTGCATCTGACCGCCAGCGCGGTCAGCCACCACGTGCGCCGTCTGGAAGAGGTGCTGGAGACCCGGCTGTTCCTGCGCCACGCCCGTGGCGTGCGCCTGACGGCGGAAGGACGGCAGCTGGCCGATGCGGCCAGTGCAGCCTTCGCCGATGTGGCCGCCGTCGCCCATCACCTGCAGCCGGATGCCGACAGCGTGCCGCTGCGGATCGCGACGCTGCGCTCGCTGTCGTACTGCTGGCTGCTGCCACGGCTGCCGCGCTTCACCCAGGCCCATCCACACGTCCGCATCGAACTGCACACCGGCAGCGGCCTGGACCGCTATGACGAGAACGGGCCGGAAGTGGGCATCCGTTACGGCCTTGGCCAATGGCCGGGCCTGCACGCGCAACATCTGATGGACGACAACCTGTTCCCGGTGGCCTCACCGGCACTGGCCGGGGTGGAGACGCTGCAGGACCCGGCGCGCATCGCCGAACTGCCGCTGCTCAGCGACCTGTCACCGCAGGGCTGGCGCGACTGGTTCCGCCATGCCGGCGTGCGCCCGCCGTCACCGCTGCCGGCGATGCACACCTTCGCCGACAGCACCGATGCGATGCGCGCAGCGGTGTACGGCATGGGCGCGGTGCTGGCCCGTACCCATGTGGCCCAGCCCTACCTGCAGCGCTATGAGCTGGTGCGCCTGCCTGGCCCAGCATTGAAGGCGCGCTATGCCTACTACGTGGTGCATGCCGAAGGACAGCCGCCAAGCCCTGCCGCGCGGCTGTTCATCGACTGGGTGCTGGGCCAGGCCCAGGACGAACGCACGCCGGTACCGGCGTTGCCCGACAGCCTGCTGGGCCGTCCGACCACGTCCGCCTGACTGCACCCTCACCCCTTCTTTGCCCCACGCTGGCTAGGCTGCAGGCAACCCCACAACGTACCTACGCCATGGCCATGCTGCGACTGCGAATTACCGGAACCGAAGACGATGCCCGTGCGATCAGCGACCTGCTGCTCGGCCTGGAAGGCATCGAGCATGTGGAAGAAACCGATGACCTGATGCCGCACATGGACGATGACGATTCCAGTTCAGCGGGACTGTCCGATGACATCGGCCCGGGTACCCATGAGCTGGAAGTGGAAGTGGGCAACGAAAGCACGGCGCAGAAGGTGCGCGATGCGGTGCAGGAGCTCGCGCTGGAGCTTGATGTGTTTGTCGAGTACGAGACCGACGAAGGTTGAGATTCCGCCGGGCCATGCCCCGCGCTAACCGCAGCTTGCGGCCCCCCGGTAACCCCGGGGCACAAGCCCCGCGACCCGGGCGGGGGGTGAGGACAGGGCGAAGACGGCGCGGCGGGCCCC
>NZ_JBRRDR010000008.1:0-129510 GCF_056759755.1 Stenotrophomonas sp. STEN046 | reverse complement strand
GGGTGGGGTTGGTGTTCTAGCTGGTGTCAAAATTGGGGGGGGGGGTTTTGGGTGGAATCGTGGGGTGGGGGTGTTTTCAACAACCCAACCGCCCCATCCCTGAAAATTTCCTGCTGCCGTGGGTAGGTGTCGACCTTGGTCGACACGGATCCACGCCATGCATGGATGAAAGCATTTGAAATGTGTCTGGTGAAAAGCCCCCTTCTTGTTGAAGGGCGCGCGCCTAAGGTGCGGGGATGAGGCGGACTGCGCGGACACCAGGTGCGCCTTTGCGCACCTGGTGTCTTTGGCTCGTCATTGCCCCGCATTATCATGGCCGGATGACTTCCGTACGCCTGACCTGTTCGCTGGCGCTGCTGCTGCCATTGGCTGCCTGCACCACCACGCCCCTTCCGCCTGCCGCTGGCGTTGCGAGCGCTGTTCCCGCCGCGCCGCCGAAGCTGCTGCTGATTTCCATCGATGGCCTGCGCGCCGATGCGCTCGATCGCGGCCTGACCCCCAACCTGCAGCGCATGATCGATGGCGGCGTGCGTGCGCGCTGGATGACACCGTCGTATCCGTCGCTGACCTTCCCCAACCACTACACCCTGGTCACCGGGCTGCGCCCGGACCACCACGGCATCATCAACAACAGCATGGATGACGCTGCGCTGGGTCGCTTCGCGCTGCATGACCGCCAGGCGGTAACCAACAGCGCCTGGTGGGGTGGTGAGCCGATCTGGGTCGGTGCGGAAAACGCAGGTGTGCGTACCGCCACCACGTCGTGGCCGGGCAGCGAATCGGAGATCGGCGGCGTACGTCCCAGCCAGTGGCGGATCTACGATGGCAACGAACCGCTGGAATCGCGTGCGCGCACGGTGCTGGACTGGCTGGCACAGACCGACGCAGACGCCCCGCGCTTGACCACGCTGTACATGGAACACGTAGACAAGGCCGGCCACCACTTCGGCCCCGACTCCCGGCAGTACACCGATGCGATCGTGCGCGCGGACCAGATCATCGGCCAGGTGCTCGATGGGCTGCAGCAGCAGGGGCTGGCCGATACCACCAACGTGGTCGTGGTCTCCGACCATGGCATGGCGCCGGTGCCCGATGGCCAGGTGATCGCCACTGAATCGATGGTCGCGCCGGATATCGCGCGCAACGTCAGCCAGGGCCAGTCGGTCGGCTTTGCGCCGCTGGCAGGCCGTGAGGCCGAAGCCGAAAGCGCCCTGCTGGGCCGCCACGCCTACTACGAATGCTGGAAGAAGCAGAACCTGCCCCCGCGCTGGCACTACGGCACGCACCCGCGGGTGCCGGCCATCATCTGCCAGATGGATGAGGGCTGGGATGCCCTGGCGGCCGAGAAGATCGCCACGCGCGACGACGCCGATCGCGGCTCGCACGGCTACGACAATGCCCTGCCGTCGATGCGCGCGGTGTTCGTGGCCCGTGGTCCGTCATTCCGGCAGGGGCTGGTGATCGACGGCTTCGACAACGTTGATGTGTACCCGCTGCTGGCCCACCTGCTGCAGGTGCCGGAAGCGCCGAACGACGGCGATGCGGAAACACTGCGGAAGACCTTGCGCTGACGGTCAACGACCGCCGGCCATGCCCTGCGCGGGTGCTGCCAGCGCCGGGCCATGCCCGGCGAGCGCAGCGGCAGGATCAACACGCATAAAAAAAACGCGGCGCCAGGCGCCGCGTTTTTCTTTGGACCTGTCGCTTGGCCGGATCAGGCCTTGGCGACGGCCTTCTTCGCCACAGCCTTCTTCGCCGGAGCCTTGGCCACGGTCTTCTTGGCAACCGGGGCGGCGGTGCCTACAGCGACCTTGCTCGCGGTGTGCGAACGGGCGTTGCCGTAGCTGGCGTTGTAGCGCTTGCCCTTGGCGGTCTTGCGGTCACCCTTACCCATGTCATCAACTCCTCAAGTATGAAATCTGGTTACCCCGTTCTGACACGGGTTCGGCGGGACCGTCTTGCTGGACGCCCCCGCGCACGATCGGAAATCCTAGCACGCCGGGCCTAGTGCGCGCAGCTTGCGTCGTGCACGTGGCCGTGATTCAGGCGCAGATTCACCAGGTGGGCGATGCCGACCAGCAGCCCGCCGAGGGTCATCACCACCGCGTGCGGCACGGCATTGTGGTGCAGCGGGTCGACCAGTACGCCGGCCCAGAGGGCAACCAGGCCGGGAATCAGGAAGGCAAGCGCGCGCAGCGCGCCGTGGCGCCGGTAGCCCCAGACCAGGCTGAACAACCCGAGCAGCGTCACGAACACCACCAGTGCCTTTTCCACGCCGTCGCTGAGCCAGAACGACAGCCCCAGCGAGGGCGCCGCCGCCAACAGCAGGGGGATGACCGCGCAGTGCACCGCGCACAGCATCGAACCGGTGGCGCCGAAGCGATCGAGCAGGTGGCGCAGGCGTGAGGGCAAAGGCATGACTTCCAGCAGGGCGGCGAATCGTTATGGAATAATATAACATCCTCGCCTGACCCGCACGGTTCCCCTCCCCCTGTCCCGCCGACGGGATTCGTGCGCCACCCGATTGATACATTGTAACAAAGGACTCTCCATGCCCTTCCACGACCGTCGTTTCAAGCCGCATTCCCTGGCGTTGGCGCTCGCCGCGCTGTTGCCGTCGGCCGCGTTTGCGGCCTCCGACGATGATTCGCATCGTGACCGCCACCTGACCGAGCTGTCGTCGGTGCAGGTCACTGCCTCGCCGCTGCAGGGCGACGCCGAATCGCTGGCGCGGCCGGTGGACGTGCTGGCCGGCGAGCGCCTGGATGAGCAGAAGGCCGGCACCCTCGGCGACACCGTGGCCAAGCTGCCCGGCGTGCAGAGCACCTTCTTCGGCCCGGGCGTCGGCCGCCCGATCATCCGCGGCCAGGAAGGGCCGCGCGTGGCCGTGCTGTCCAACGGTATGGGCAACATGGATGCCTCCACCGTCAGTGCCGACCATGCCACCAGCATCGAACCGTTCCTGGCCGACCAGATCGAAGTACTGAAGGGCCCCGCCACCCTGCTGTTCGGCAGCGGCGCCATCGGTGGTGCGGTGAACGTGGTCGATGGCCGCATCGCCCGCGAACTGCCGGATCGCCCGCTCAGCGGACGCGCCGAGCTGCGTGGCAACTCGGTGAACGACGAGCGCAGTGGCATGTTCCGCCTCGACGGCGTCAGCGGCAACGTGGTGCTGCACGTCGATGGCCTGGTGCGCAACGGTGACGACTTCCGCATTCCCGGCTACGCAGTGATCGATCGCCTGGAAGAACACCACGACGACCACGACCATGCCGGCGAAGAAGGCGAGGAGCCGCGTCGCGGCCGCCTGGACAACAGTTCCATCCGCACCCGTGCCGGTGGCGTTGGCGCCACCTGGCTGGGCGAACAGGGCTACTTCGGCGTCTCGGCCAGCACCTATCGCACCAACTACGGCATCCCCAATGGCGCGCACGTGCATGCCGACGGCGATGACCACGGCCATGATCACGATCACGACCATGGTGAGGAAGAGGAAGGCGACGAGCACGACGTGCGCATCGACATGGTGCAGAACCGCTTCGAGACCAAGGCCGGCATCTACAACCCGGTCTCGTTCCTGAAGAACATCAATGCACGCGTGGCCTACACCGACTACGAGCATGTGGAGCTGGAGGCCGGTACACCGTCCACCCGCTTCACCAACCGTGGCATCGAAGGCCGCCTGGAAGCGGTGCAGCAGCAGATCGGCGGCTGGGACGGCGCGTTCGGCCTGCAGGTAGGCAACAGCGATTTCGGTGCCAAGGGCGAAGAAGCCTTCGTTCCGGACACCGGCACCAAGAACATCGGCGTGTTCGTGCTGCAGGAAAAGCAGTTCGGCCCGTTCAAGCTGGAACTGGGTGGCCGCCACGACCAGGTCAAGCTGGACCCGACCGGCGACTACCAACGCCGCAAGTTCGATGCAACCAACCTGTCGGCTGCCGGGATCTGGAAGCTCAACGATGCGGTCGATCTGCGCATCGGCGTGGACAGCTCCGAGCGCGCGCCCACCAATGAAGAGCTGTACGCCGCCGGCGCGCACATCGCCACCCGTTCGCTGGAAATCGGCGATGCCAACCTGAAGACCGAGCGCGGCCAGCGCATCGAACTGGGCATCCACACCCACAGCGAGCGCCTCGACTTCTCCGCCGCGATCTACCAGACGAAGTTCAAGGACTTCATCTACCTGGCCGACACCGGCATCACCGAAGGCCTGCCGGTACGCGCCTGGACGCAGCAGGATGCGGTGTTCAAGGGTGCCGAGGCCGAAGCGCTGGTGCACCTGTTCGAAGGCGGCGCGGGCGATTGGGACCTGCGCGTGTTCGGTGACTACGTGCAGGCCAAGCTGGACGGCAATGGCAGCCGCAACCTGGACATCGCCGTGCCGCACGGTGACCACAACCACAACTACAGCGTGGAACTGGCCAACACCGGTTACCTGCCGCGCATCGCGCCGGCCCGCGTGGGCGCCGACCTGCGCTGGGCGAAGGAAGGCTGGCGCGCTTCGGTCGGTGCGGTGCGTTACAGCCGGCAGAAGGATGTGGCGCAGAACGAGGAAGCCAGCAATGGCTTCACCCTGGTCGATGCACACCTGGCCTACCGCTGGGACCGCTCCGGCAGCAACAGCTACGAGGTGTTCCTGGATGGCAGCAATCTGACCAACCGCGAAGTGCGTCCGCACACCTCGCTGCTGAAGGATTACTCGCCACTGCCGGGTCGTGGCGTCGCTTTCGGCATTCGCGCGTTCTTCTGAGGCCCATCCACGCATGGCGTGGATCTACCTGGGTGCACCACGCATTGCGTGGATCCACCTGAGGTTCACCACGCGCTGCGTGGATCAAGCAAAGCGATCGCGGGGGGCCATCTGGCCCCCGTTTTCTTTGACAGCAGAAACCATCACGCAAGCGTCACAAAGATGTGCGTACGACAACAAGCGGACAATCCCGTCGTCAATCGTCTCGCCAACCGGACATTAATGTCCGAAAATGAAGCCATGACTGCTCAACGTGCCGATGCCGCTGCCCGCCGCGCCCTCATCCTCGATGCTGCCGACCATGTGTTCGGCCAGCATGGAGTCACTGCCCCACTGGATCTGGTGGTCGAGCGCGCCGAAGTCGGCCGCGCGACGCTGTACCGCAACTTCCCGGATCGCACAGCGCTGATCCAGGCGCTGCTGCAGCGCACGGTCGACCGCATCCGCCGCCAGGTGGAGCAGCTGGGCGACCGCGACGACGCACTGTTCGAAGTGTTCGAGGGCATGGCCCAGCGCATCATCGATTCACCGGCGCTGGCCGACTACTGGCGCGCGGTGGATTCGGACGTGCCGGCCATGCGCACCGCGCGCGAGACCGTGCGCGACCTGCTGGAAGGCCCGATCGCCCGCGCCAAGGCCGCCGGCCTGTGCCGGCACGACCTGGAGAAGACCGACATCTCGCTGATCTCCGGCATGCTGGGCGCGGCACTGCGCGGCAAGACCCGCGATGAACGCGCACAGCTGGCCGGGCGTGCGCTGCAGCTGCTGCGCGGTGGCCTGCAGGGAGCCGCCATCGCGGCCCGCTGATGGTACAGCCGTACCTCAAGCCGATTCCCGATTGGGAGGAGCATGAGAAGCCGACCATGCCTGGCTCGGCCTCGATGCCCTGGCACCCGCCCTACCGGCGCGCGGCCTATGCACTGGTGTCGCTGCTGGTAGCGATCACCGGCGGCCTCGGCAACGCCCTGGTCACGGCCAACCTGCCGTTCCTGCAGGGCCAGCTTGCGCTCACCCCGACCCAGGGCAGCTGGCTGGTCGCCGCCTACGCGATGGTGAACGTCACCGCCAACCTGCTGGCCTTCAAGTTCCGCCAGCAGTACGGCATCCGCCTGTTCGCCGAGATCGGCCTGGGCCTGTACGCCGCGCTGGCGGTACTGCACCTGTTCGTGGGCAGCTTCGAGACCACCCTGCTGACCCGCGCCGCCAGCGGCTTCGCCGGTGCGGCCTGCTCGACGCTGGGAACGCTGTACATGCTGCAGGCGCTGCCGCGGCGCTTTACCGGCAACCTGCTGGTGGTGGGCGTCGGCCTGTCGCAGCTGGCGGTGCCGATTGCCTGGATCGTCTCGCCGGGCCTGGTCGATACCGGCCAATGGCACCAGCTGTACTCGTTCGAAGCGGGACTGGCGTTGTGCGCGTTTGCCGCCGTTGTAGTGCTGAAGCTGCCGCCGGGCGTGCAGGTCAAGGCATTCGAGCCGCTGGATTTTCTCACCTTCGCCCTGCTCGCCCCGGCCGTCGCCCTGCTGGTGATCGTGCTGGCACAGGGCTACACACGCTGGTGGTTGAACACGCCATGGCTGGGCTGGGCGCTGATCGCCTCGATCGCGCTGACCACCACCGCGCTGATCATCGAACACTACCGGCGCAACCCACTGCTGCAGATCCGCTGGCTGTCGACCCTGCCGGTGATGCACTTCATCGTCGGCGCATTCCTGATCCGCTTCCTGACCACCGAACAGTCCTATGGGGTGGTCAACCTGATGCGCACGCTGGGCATGGGCCCGGACCAGATGCGGCCGCTGTTCGTGGTGATCCTGGCCGGCGTGGTCACCGGCATCGCCGGCGCGGCGTTGACCTTCGGCCCCAAGCGCCTGATCCCGCAGTTGCTGCTGGCGATCCTGCTGCTGGGGACCGCCGCGTTCTTCGACCAGCACCGCACCAGCCTGGACCGGCCTCACGACTTCTACATCAGCCAGTTCCTGGCCTCGGTGGGCGCCGGCATGTTCATGGGCCCGCTGATCATGCTCGGCATTTCCGCTGCGCTGAAGCAGGGCGTGGACCACATGATCACGTTCCTGGTGACGCTGTCGATCACCCAGACGCTGGGCGGCCTGGCCGGCTCGGCCGTGCTGGGCACCTTCCAGCTGCATCGCGAGCAGCTGTATTCCAGCGCACTGACCAGCCAGCTCGACCCGGCCGATCCCGTGGTCGCACAACGCCTGCGCATCCAGCAGCAGCTGTATTCGGCGCAGATCACCGACCCGGTGCTGCGCAGCGCGCAGGGCAGCGCGCAGCTGGCGCTGACCACCCGCCGCGAGGCCAACGTGCGTGGCTTCAATGATGTGTTCACCCTGAGCGGTTGGCTGGCAATCGGCTTCCTGTGCTGGTTGCTGCTGCTGTCGCTGCGCACCGCCGTGCTCAAGCAATGGCGCAAGCGCCACCCCACCTCCCCCGCTGCGGCACCGACCGTGGCACCGCGCTGAGTCCACCGACATGTCCCCCGTACCTCCCCGTCCCGACGATACCGACGCCGCCGAGAACGTCACCCCACCGCCGCCGACCGACGCGGCGCCGGCCGCTACGCCAGCCGCGCCGGCAGCGGCACCGAAGTACCTCAAGCCCAGCGCCCGCAGCGTGGTGGTGATGGTGGTGGTGGCACTGCTGGGCATCGCGCTGATCCTGCGCGCCTGGCACCTGTGGCCGTTCACCAGCAGCGTGATGGTGACCGACAACGCCTACGTGCGCGGACAGATCACGGTGATGGCGCCGCAGGTGAACGGTTACGTGACCGACGTGCTGGTGAAGGATTTCCAGCACGTGAAGCAGGGCGAGCCGCTGTTGCGCATCGACGACCGCATCTATGCGCAGCGGGTGGCACAGGCACAGGCAACACTGGACAGCGCCCGCGCGGCGCTGGCCAATTCGGACCAGTCACAGGCGCAGAACCGCGCGCAGATCAGCGCGGCGCGCGCCAGCCTGTCGGCCGGAGAGGCCGAACTGCAACGCTCGCGCAATGAGACCAAGCGCTACGAGGAGCTGGCCGCGCAGCGGCTGGTATCGATCAACGACCGCGACAAGTTCCGCACCACGCAGGCCTCGGCGCAGGCCAGCGTGCAGCAGTCGCAGGCGCAGATCCGCATTGCCGAGGAAACACTGGTATCCACGCAGGTGGCCCGCAAGAGCCTGGAAGCGCAGGTGGAAAGTGCACAGGCGCAGCTTGAACTGGCCCGCATCGACCTGGCCAACACGGTGATCCATGCACCGCGCGACGGCCAGATCAGCGAGGCCAGCGTGCGCGTGGGCCAGTACGTGGCGGCCGGTTCGCAGCTGCTGTTCCTGGTGCCGGATGCGCTGTGGGTAGTGGCCAACTACAAGGAAGGCCAGACCTGGCAGATGAAGATCGGGCAGCCGGCCACGTTCGCGGTGGATGCATTCCAGGGCCAGGTGCTGCGCGGCCGGGTGGAACAGATCGCACCGGCCACCGGATCGGAATTCAGCGTGCTGCGCCCGGACAATGCCAGCGGCAATTTCACCAAGGTGGTGCAGCGATTGCCGGTACGGATCTCGATTGACGGCGAGCAGCAACTGGCCGCGCGGCTGCGCCCGGGCATGTCGGTGATCGTACGGGTGGATACCGCGACCAAGCCGATGGACTAGGGCGCCGGCCTGGTGGGGCGCCCCTGCCCGGTCGTCCTCGCCCGGTCGTCGTTACCCCGCCGCCGTCAGCCTGCGCAGCGCGCGCACAGCCCGTGCACTTCAAGCGTCTGTGCCTGCGGCTGGAACCCGAGCTCCTTCGCGCGCTTTTCCAGCTGGGTGACGATCTCGCGGTCTTCCAGTTCCACCGCACTGTGGCAGCTGTTGCAGATCAGGAACGGCACCGAGTGTGCCGCGCTGCTGGGGTGGTGGCAGGCCACGAAGGCATTGACCGATTCCAGCTTGTGCACGAAACCGTTCGCCATCAGGAAATCCAGCGCGCGGTACACGGTGGGCGGGGCATCAGCGCCCACGCCCTTGCCGTTGCGCACCCATTCCAGCAGTTCGTAGGCCTTGACCGGCTTGCCGGCCTCGGCGATCAGCTTCAGTACGTTGGCGCGGATCGGGGTCAGGCGCAGCCCGCGCTCACGCGAGACACGCTCGACCACCGCCACGAAATCAGATGCGTCGTGGACATGGTGATGCGGGGCCGTACAGGCGGTTTTGGCGGACATGCGCGTTCTCCAGTTCGGGCCGGGGCCGGTGGGCTCAGGCCGCTGCTACCTTGGTAATGGCCACATCGATGCGTTTCAAGGCCTGCTCGCGGCCAGCCAGATACACGGTATGGGAAATGTCAGGGCTGACCTGGGTACCGGTGATGGCCACCCGCAGCGGCTGGGCCACCTTGCCCATGCCCATTTCCAGCGCGGCAGCGGCGTCGTGCAGGGCCACGCCCACGGCCTCGGCGGTCCACTCCGGCAGGGCCGCCAGCAGTTCACGGGCCTTGCCCAGCGGCAGTTCGGCGCCTGCCTTGAAGTGCTTGGCCACTGCCGCCTCGTCGTACTCGCTCAGCGGCTGGTACCAGACCACGGCCTTCTCGGCCATTTCCTTCAGGGTCTGCACGCGCTCGCGCAGGGCGATCACCACGTCCACCGGCGCCGGGCCGGCAGCCACGTCCAGGCCCAGCTTTTCCAGCTGGTAGACCAGGTGCGGCACGATGGCGGCCGGCTCCTGGGTCTTCAGGAAGTGCTGGTTGACCCAGCCCAGCTTGGCCATGTCCAGGCGCGAGGCCTTGGAGTTGCAGTTGGTCACGTCGAACAGCTCGATCAGTTCCTGGCGGCTGAACAGCTCCTGGTCACCATGCGACCAGCCCAGGCGGGCCAGGTAGCTCAGCAGCGCGTCGGGCAGGTAGCCGGCGTCCTTGTACTGCATCACATCGGCCGCGCCGGTGCGCTTGGACAGCTTCGCGCCCTGCTCGTCGAGGATCATCGGCATGTGGCCGAACTTCGGCACCGGCGCGCCGATGCCTTCATACAGGTTGATCTGGCGCGGGGTGTTGTTGATGTGGTCGTCGCCACGGATGACTTCGGAGATCTTCATGTCCCAGTCGTCCACCACCACCGCGAAGTTGTAGGTGGGGTAGCCATCCGGGCGGAAGATGACCATGTCATCCAGCTCGCTGTTGGCGATCTCGATCGGGCCCTTGATCAGGTCGTCGAAGACCACGCTGCCCTCAAGCGGATTCTTGAAGCGGATAACGCGGTTCGGGTCGTCCTTGTACGGCAGGCCCAGTTCGCGCGCAGCACCGTTGTAGCGCGGCTTTTCCTGCTTGGCCATCGCCGCTTCGCGCATCGCATCCAGCTCTTCGCGGGTCTCGTAGGCGTAGTACGCCTTGCCGTCAGCGATCAGCTGCTCGGCCACTTCCTTGTAACGGGCCACGCGCGCGGTCTGGTAGATCGGACCTTCGTCATAGTTCAGGCCCAACCACTCCATCGCCTCCAGGATCGCATCGATCGCACCCTGCGTGCTGCGTTCACGGTCGGTATCTTCAATGCGCAGCACGAACTCGCCGCCACGGTGGCGGGCCTCCAGCCAGCAGTACAGCGCGGTGCGGGCACCACCGATATGCAGGTAGCCGGTAGGACTGGGGGCGAAGCGGGTGCGGCAGGTCATGGAGGGCTCGAGGAACGGATATCCCCCGATTTTACCAGCCCTCCGCCCCCTGCGGAGAAGGGTGCTTGCCCCCCTCCGCCGCCTTTTCAGGGTTGCGGTTCGGGCTTGCGCGGGAAGGACGCCTCGCGCATGGCCGCGTGGTAGGCGAAGGAGGCGACGATGGCCGCAGCCTGCTTCAGGTCTTCCGGCTCGGCGTGGTCCCAGGTATCCAGGTGGCTGTGATGGACATTGGTGAAGTAGTCCAGCTTGTCCTGGATGAACTGGAAACCGGGCAGGCCGATGCGGTCAAAACTGATGTGGTCGGTGCTGCCGGTGTTGCGGGTGGCCACGGTGGTCGCGCCCACGTCATGGAACGGCGCCAGCCACGCTTCGAAGATCGGCATCGCCGCCAGGTTCTCCTGCGCATAGATGCCACGGAAGCGGCCCGAGCCGTTGTCCATGTTGAAGTAGACCTGGAATCGGCTGTAGTCGCGGGTCTTCTGCAGCGCGCCGGTCGGCTCGCGCAGTGACGCTGGCAGGGCCTTCTGGGCCGGATCGGTGGGTTCCGGGAAGCGGCCGAAGTGCTTGGCCACATAGGCCTGCGAACCGATCAGGCCCTGCTCTTCGCCACTCCACAGCGCCACCCGGATGGTGCGTTTGGGCTTGGCGCCGCTGGCCTTGAGGATGCGCATGGCCTCCATCATCACCGCCACGCCTGCGGCGTTGTCGGCTGCGCCGGTACCGCTGTGCCAGGAATCCAGATGTGCGCCGATCATCACCACTTCATCGGGCTTGCTGCTGCCGCGGATCTCGGCCAGCGTGTTGTAACCGGGCTGATCGGCCTCGTCGGTGAAACGTGCTGCCACGTCCACCCGCAGGCGTACGCTCTGCTTGGCCTCCAGCGCGCGCACCAACGGGTTGAAGTGTTCGGCGATCATCGCCAGTTCGGGAATGCCGACCGACTCGCCGGCCTTGCGCGAACCACCGCCGGCGACACGGATGATGCCGTTGTCCCAGCTGCTGATGCTGATCGAGGCCAGCGCGCCTTCTTCCACGAAGAACGCGTTGACCTTGGCCGCCAGCGCCTGCTTTTCCTGGTATTCCTTGACCCGCTTGGCACGATCGGCGGCCACGTCCTTGTCCTTGGGCAGGGTGAATTCCTGCAGGCCCTCCAGCGAGGTGGCGTCATGCCGGTGCGAATCGGCGTCGGTACCGCGCTTGTACTCGCGTGCTTCGCCCAGCAGCAGGATCCTGCCGCGCAGCTTGCCACGGTACTTCTCGATGTCTTCCGGCTTCTTGATGTCGACCTGCAGCAGTTCGCCCTCGACCGGCCCGTTGGTGCCTGGCGTCCACGCCTTGGGCAGTGCATGCAGCGGCTGCACACGGTCGCCCAGCATCTCGACGCTGGCCGAAGTGAATTCCCAGCCGCGGCCGAATTCGTCGAAGGCTTCGTCGTGGACGTTGTCCAGCTTCCATTCGTTGAACCTGCTGCGGGTCCAGGCGTTGGCCCGCCCCATGGCCGGTGAATTGGTCAGGCGCGGCCCGATGCGTTCGGTGAGATGGCTGAAGGTGTCCATCACCTGAGATTTGTGGAAGGCCTGCTGACGGATCTTGCCGACCATGTCCAGGTCCACCGGCTCGCGCTGCTGCGCCACCGCGTTGCCACCCATCGCCAGCGCTACGGCCAGCACGCCCCACTTCAGCACATCGCACCCCTGCCCTTCGGCTCGATCATCAACCCATCGAGTCTAGCCAGCGCGCGGGCGCGCACCCCGTCCCATCGGTCATGGGCGGCCGATCCACGCCATGGGTGGACACGGCCTACCCACGCCAGCCCAGCCACAACTGTGCCCGCTCCGGCAGCAGCAGCAACCAATGCTGTTGGTCGATGCTGCTGCAGCCGAACACCGCCGCATGTTCCGGCCAGTCCTGCGGCAGGCCGGCGATGCCGATCTCCGACAAGGCCGCTGCCCCGGCCTTCCATGGCCGGTAGCGCGGCACCCGCCCTGCAAGCGCGCCGCGTCCCTGCCGCGCGCCCTGCAACCAGTCCAGTCCGCGCCGCTGCAATCCGGCGCAGGTGATGGCGGCAAGCTGGAAGCGGACCAGGCCGGGGGCCATCCGTGCGCCCGGCAATGCCGCCAGCACCCCATGGGCCTGCAGCAGCGCATCCACCTCCAGCAGGGCGGGAATGCCCTGCCGTGCCCGTTGCTGCAATCCCTGGCGCCAACCCATGGTGTGCTCCTTACTTCTGCTCGGCCAGGGCGTACCAGTCGACCCGGCGCGTCACCCACATCGCCACCGCCAGGATCACGAACAGCAGCAGCGAGCCCATCAGCAGCGCGTTGTTCTCCGACACCAGCAGGCCGTACAGCGCGCCGTACAGCACCGTCAGCATCGCCGCGAAGCCCAGACCGCGCTTCCAGTGGCCCAGCACGTTGGCCAGGTACACCGCCTGCAGGCCGATGCACGCCAGCGCAGAGACCAGGTAGGCCTGCCAGAACGCAATGTGTTCGGAAAGGCTGATCAGCAGCAGGAAGAAGATCGCAAGGGCCAGGCCGACCATCAGGTACTGCAGGGGATGGATGCGCAGGGACTTGATCAGTTCGAACAGGATGAAGCCAACGAAGGTCAGCACCACGAACAGCACGCCATATTTGGAGGCACGGTCGGCCTGGGTATAGGCGTCGACCGGATCGACCAGCGAAACCTGCACCGCCTGTGCATCCAGGTCGTCGCCTTCGCGCAGCCGCTGCTGTGCATCGGAGGCCAGCGAGGACACCGCCCAGCGCGCATCGAAGCCCTGCGCATCCACACGGCGTTCGTTCGGCAGGAACGCACCGGCAAACGAGGGATGCGGCCAGCTGGAGCGCAGCGCGATCTGGTTGTCATCGCCCACCGGCACCACCGAGATCGAGCGGCTGCCGTCCAGTTGCAGTTCCAGTTCCACGCTGCTGGCAGGCAACGTGCCCGCGACCGGATCGACGCCGGCAATCGGCGCATGCAGGCCGCGGCCGAGCACCGACGCCCCGCCCACGCCCGGCAGCAGCTTGACCTGCTGGCCGTCCACGCGCAGGTTCGGCGTACCGACCAGGCCGCGTGCATCGGAAACCCCCAGCGCGATGAAGGCCTCGCCGTAGGTAGTGCCCGGCCGATCCGGGTAGTCATCCTTTGCGAACGTCGCCTTGACCTGCCCGTTCCAGCTGTACACCGGCACCTTGAACAGACCCACCGAGCGCTGGCTGGGCAGCAGCTCGCCGCTGATCTGCAGGGTACTTGGCGGCTGCACCCAGTGGCCCTGGGAGCTGCGCAGTTCAACTGTCTTGTTGCCCTGTGCGTCAACCACTTCCACGCTTTCGTGGCGGGTCCACGGCACCACCCGCACCGGCCCGACCACACGCTGGGTACCCGCACGGCTTTCGGCCACGCGCGAGTAAGCCTCTTCGCGGTAGGCGCTGCGCTCGGTGATGACGCTGCGGATCAGGAACAGCGGGATCAGCAGCAGCAGTATCAGTCCGCCGACAATGGCAAACCGCAGCAGCATCTTCAGGGATTTCATCGTCCGTCCTCGTTGGAGAGGACTGCAGGATGGACCGCCGTGGTGAGCAGGGTTTGTGGCGAATTTGAAGCGGGTGTGAAGTCAGCGGCGCGGGCGCGGGCGCTGTCCCTGCACGGCAAGTGGCAGCCACAGGCTGGCCACGGTGCCGCCCGCTTCGCGGGGCTGCAGGGTGACGCGACCATCGTGCAGGCGCGCCACTTCCTGCACGAACGGCAGGCCGAGGCCGGAACTGCGACGGCCGGTACCGGGGCGGGCCAGCGAATAGAAGCGTTCGAACACGCGTTCGCGGGCGTAATCGGGAACGCCGTCGCCACGGTCGGCCACCTGCAGGCATACGCCCTGGCCTTCCACCTGCACCCCCAGTTCCACGGGTGCGCCAGCAGGCGAGAACGCAACGGCGTTGTCGATCAGGTTGTGCAGCGCCTGTCGCAGCAGGTAGCCATCCCCATGCACGCGCAGGTCGGGCACCGCGTTGACCTGCAGCGCCACACCCGCCGCCTGCGCGCGCACCGCCGCCGCTGCCGCCGCATCGCGCAGCAGTGCGGGCAGCGCAATCGGGTCGCGGGTCTGCAGCCAGCCGTGCTGTTCGACCTCGGCCAGTGCCAGCAGCTTGTCGATGGTTTCGGTCAACCGCTCCTGCTGGTCGACGATGCTGCGCGCGAAATGCGCGCGGTCGGCATCGGGCATCGGCTCCTGCAACAGCTCGGCAGCGCCGCGGATCGCCGCCAGCGGGCTTTTCATCTCGTGGGTGAGCGATTGCACGTACTGCTCGACGTAAGCCTTGCCTTCCAGCTTGCGCCGCATCGTCTCCAGGGCTTGGCCGAGGTCGCCGATCTCATCGCTGCGGCGCTTCGGAGGCGGCACCGGCTCGCCGGCACTGACCGCGCGCGCATAGCGGCTGAGCTGGCCCAGGCCATTGGTCAGCCACATCGTCACCAGCACGCCCACCAGCGCCGACAGCCCGATCAGCCAGGCGCCACGCTCGATGATGGCCCGCTGGCTGGCGGCAATGAACGGATCGATGCTGCGGTTGGGCTGGGCCAGGCTGAGCACCCCGATCAGGGTGCGGCCATCTGCCGGGTCGTAGACCGGGGCGGCCACGTGCATCACCGTATTGCTGTCATCACCTGGGGTTTCCGGGCTGGAACGCGCCCCGTACTCGCCACGCAGGGTGCGGTAGACATCGTTCCATCGCGAGTTGTCGCGCCCCACATCGCGGCCCAGCGAATCGTAGATCACGATGCCCTTGGCATCGGTGATCGTCACCCGGTAATCCAGCGCGCGCTTGGGGAAGCGCCAGACCATGGCCTTCAGGTCACGCTGCCGGGCATTGGCCAGGTTGCGGGTGAAGCTGCCGTTGCCGATGGTGCCGGCCTTGACGTCGGCCGCGGCCATCTCCGCCAGCACGTTGGCCGCGTCCACCAGGGTCGATTCCATCGCCTGCCGTACGCCCGGCTTCACTTCGTTGACGAACACGCGCATCACGAAGAACGCGGCGATGCCGACGATCAGGAAGAAGCCCAGGAACAGCTTCAGGACCAGGCGCACCCGTCAGACCTCCAGCGCGTAGCCGAGGCCACGGTGGGTTCGGATCGGTTCGCCGCTGGCGCCGGCCGCACGCAGCTTGGCGCGCAGCGTCTTGACGTGGGTATCGACCGTACGGTCGGTACTGTCGGCAGCACTGTCCCAGCCGCGGTCCATCAACTGCGCCCGGCTGAGGATGGCACCGGGCCGCTGCAGCAGCGCCTCCAGCAGGGCGTATTCGTAGCGCGTCAGGTCCAGCGCGTGGCCCTGGAAGCGGATGCGACGCCCTTCGCGGTCGATGGCAAAGTCCCCATGCGCCTGCCAGCCGGCGTCGGCCGATGCCGCCCCGGGCGCCGGCCCCGCGCGCCGCAACCGTGCGCGCACCCGTGCCACCAGTTCGCGCGGCGAAAAGGGTTTGGCCATGTAATCGTCCGCACCCAGTTCCAGGCCCAGTACACGGTCGAGTTCGTCGTTGCGCGCGGTCAGGAAGATCACCGGCACCTGCCCGGCCGGCCCTGGCAGCGCCCGCAGCCGGCGGCAGACCTCGAAACCGCCCAGGTCCGGCAGCCCGACATCCAGCACCACCAGATCCACCCCGCCGGCCTGCAACTGCTGCAGCGCCAGCCCGCCCAGCAGGCAGTGACTGGCGGCGTAGCCCTCGCTGCGCAGCGCATAGAGCACGGTTTCGGCGATGGCCGCTTCGTCTTCGACCACCAGGACATGGGTAACAGGCGCTGTCATGGCGCGCAGCATAGCCGCTGCGGCCGCCGCCCCGTACACTGCCGCCCATGAACTATCGCCACGCCTTCCACGCCGGCAACCATGCCGATGTCCTCAAGCACATCGTGCAGCTGGCCCTGATCGACAGCTTCAAGCGCAAGGACAGCCCGTTCTTCGTGCTCGACACCCACGGCGGTGCCGGCCGCTACCTGCTGGCCAGCGAAGAGAGCCGCAAGACCCAGGAGATCGAATCCGGGGTCATGCGGCTGATGGCCCAGCCCAAGCTGCCCGAGGTGGTCGAGCGCTACCTGAAGGCGGTGCAGGCCGACAATCCGGTCGGCGCGATGATCAGCTACCCCGGTTCGCCGCTGCTCAGCGCCCAGGCCATGCGCCCCCAGGACCGCATGGCCGTGTGCGAACTGCAGGAAGACGAGGCCGGTGCGCTGAAGGCCCTGTTCGCCCATGACAGCCGCGTTGGCGTGCACCCCGGTGATGGCTATGCGCAGCTGCGCTCGCTGCTGCCGCCCAAGGTCAATGGCGCCAAGATCGGCCGCGGCCTGGTTCTGATCGACCCGCCGTATGAAGCACAGGACGCCGAATACCAGGCCATCCTGGCCGCGCTGGCCGAGACCTACGCGCGCTGGCCGCAGGCCACCTGTGCGGTCTGGTTCCCGATCAAGCAGCGCCGTACGATCCTGCACTTCCTGCGCAAGGCCGCCGCGCTGCCGGTGAAGTCGGCGGTGACCATCGAGTTCCTGGTACGTCCGGACGACTCGCCGCTGCGCCTCAACGGCAGTGGCATGCTGGTGCTCAATGCCCCCTGGCAGTTCGACCGGCTGGTCGGGCCAGCCCTGCCGGCGCTGCGCCAGCACCTGGGCGAACCGGGCGCCAGCACCCGCCTGGACTGGCTCAAGACCGCCGAATAAGGGCCTTCACGAGGCTGTACGTACGTGAGCCTTTCGTTCACGGAATACGGCCCCGGTGATGCCACAATCGATGGACCACCAAGGAATCACCCGGTATGGCCACTCGCAACCGCATGCCGCCCTGGCATGAGATCTTCAAGGCTCCCAGCGGCCACGAGCTGCTGATCCGCCCCATCCGCCCGGAAGATGGCGCGCCGCTGCAAGCGGCGTTCAGCCTGTTCGGGCCGGAAGAAATCCGTGACCGTTTCCTGCAATCGGTGACCGAGCTTTCCGCCGACACCACCCAGCGCCTGACCCACCCGAACCCGAAGACCGAGATCACCCTGGTGGCAGCCGAGTCGCTGCCGGCCGGTGAAGCGGTGGTCGGCGCGGTGGCCCGCGCTTCGATCATCCCCGGTACCCGTGAAGCCGAGTACGCGATCCTGATCAGCCGCTTCCTGATCGGCCAGGGCCTTGGCCGGCAGCTGATGCGCAAGCTGGTGAAGTGGGGTCGCGGCAAGTACCTGGACCGCCTGTATGGCGACGTGGCTGCCGAAAACGAACCGATGAAGCAGCTGGCCGCCTCGCTGGGCTTCAAGCCGGTGCCGCACCCCAACGGCGCCGAAGGCCTGGTGCGGATGGTGCTGGAACTGGACAACTGAGGTAGCGCCGGGTCATGCCCGGCGAGCACCGCGACCGACACGCGCCGCCGGGCTGACAGCATTGTCCACGCGGTGCGGCCGGTTCCGCGCGCATGGCGATGCGTACTCCGGGCAGGCGCCCGCCCCGTCCTGCTGCGCGGCCCGGCGCTGCCGTGCAATCGCGCACGCGGTGCCGACAGAACCATCTGCTAAAATCCGCAGTTCATGTCGCGTATCTCCTACCCCGCTCCGCCGCTGCCGCGTACTGGCCAGCTCCGCGCCTGGTGGCGCGCCCCCGCGTCGCCCACTGCCCTGGCCTGGTACCTGGCCCAGGCCGCACGTGCGCATGATGCGCCGCTGCTGGTGATCGCCCGTGACAACCACGGCGCCAACCAGCTCGAAGCGGACCTGCACACCCTGCTGGGAGGCGACCCGAGCCTGCCGGTCGTTGCGTTCCCTGACTGGGAAACGCTGCCCTACGACCGTTTCAGCCCGCACCCGGACATCATTTCCCAGCGCCTGTCCGCCCTGCACCGCCTGCCTGCGCTGAAGCGCGGCCTGGTGGTCGTGCCGGTGCAGACGCTGCTGCAGCAGCTGGCACCGCGCAGCTATGTGATCGGCGGCAGCTTCGACCTCAAGGTCGGCCAGCGCCTGGACCTGGAAGCGGAGAAGCGACGCCTGGAAAGCGCCGGTTACCGCAACGTGCCACAGGTGATGGACCCGGGTGACTTCGCCGTGCGCGGTGGCCTGCTCGACGTGTATCCGATGGGTGCCGGCGAGCCGCTGCGGGTGGAGCTGCTGGACGAGGACATCGATTCGATCCGCGCTTTCGATCCGGAAAGCCAGCGCTCGCTGGACAGGGTCGAGGCGGTGCACATGCTGCCGGGCCGCGAAGTGCCGATGGACGAGGCCAGCATCGCCCGTGTGCTTGCCACCCTGCGCGAACGCTTCGACGTCGATACCCGCCGCAGTTCGCTGTACCAGGACCTGAAATCCGGGCTGGCCCCGGCCGGCATCGAGTACTACCTGCCGCTGTTCTTCGAACGCACCGCCACCCTGTTCGACTATCTGCCCGAAGGCAGCCTGCCGGTGGTGTGCGTGGGCGCGGGCGAGGCGGCGGAAACGTTCTGGGCGCAGACCGGCGAGCGCTATGAACAGCGCCGCCATGATGTCGAGCGGCCGCTGCTGCCGCCGTCGGCGCTGTACCTGTCGCCGGAACTGCTGCGCGAGCGCCTGAACGACGCACCGCGGGTGGAAGTATGGGCCGCCGATCACGCCCGCATCGCCGATGCGCATGCACTGGGTGACCAGCCGCTGCCGCCGTTGCCGGTGGCTGCACGCGAAGCGCCTGCGGGCGACGCGCTGAAATCCTTCCTTGGCCACTATCCCGGCCGGGTGCTGATCGCCGCCGATTCACCCGGCCGTCGCGAAGCCCTGCTGGAGGTGCTGCAGGCCGCCGAACTGAAGCCGCCGGTGGTGGCCGACCTGCCGGCCTTCCTGGCCAGCGACGAACGCTTCGCCATTGCCGTGGCACCGCTGGAAGACGGTTTCGCGCTGGACACTCCGCACGTCGCGGTGCTGACCGAGCGCCAGCTGTTCCCCGAACGCGCTGGCAGCACCCGCCGCACGCGGCGTGCCGGCCGCGAGCCGGAAGCGATCATCCGCGACCTCGGTGAGCTGACCGAGGGCGCGCCGATCGTGCACGAGGACCATGGCGTGGGCCGCTACCGCGGCCTGATCGCGATGGATGTCGGCGGCATGCCCGGTGAGTTCCTGGAGATCGAGTACGCCAAGGGCGACCGCCTGTACGTGCCGGTCGCACAGCTGCACCTGATCAGCCGCTATTCCGGTGCGTCGGCCGAAACCGCCCCATTGCATTCGCTGGGTGGCGAGCAGTGGAGCAAGGCCAAGCGCAAGGCCGCAGAGAAAGTCCGCGATGTTGCCGCCGAACTGCTGGAGATCCAGGCCCGCCGCCGCGCCCGTGCCGGCCTGGCACTGCAGGTGGACCGGGCGATGTACGAGCCCTTCGCCGCCGGTTTCCCGTTCGAGGAAACCCCGGACCAGCTGGCGGCCATCGAGGCCACCCTGCGCGACCTGGCCAGCAGCCAGCCGATGGACCGGGTGGTCTGCGGCGACGTCGGCTTCGGCAAGACCGAAGTTGCGGTACGCGCCGCGTTCGCCGCCGCCAGTGCCGGCAAGCAGGTGGCGGTGCTGGTACCGACCACGCTGCTGGCCGAACAGCATTACCGCAACTTCCGCGACCGCTTCGCCGATTACCCGATGAAGGTCGAAGTGCTGTCGCGCTTCAAGAGCACCAAGGAAATCAAGGCCGAGCTGGAGAAGGTCACCGCCGGCACCATCGACGTGATCATCGGCACCCATCGCCTGCTGCAGCCGGACGTGAAGTTCAAGGACCTGGGCCTGGTGGTGGTGGATGAAGAGCAGCGTTTCGGCGTGCGCCAGAAGGAGGCACTGAAGGCGCTGCGCGCCAACGTGCACCTGCTGACCCTGACCGCCACGCCGATCCCACGTACCTTGAACATGGCGATGGCTGGCCTGCGCGACCTGTCGATCATCGCCACCCCGCCGCCGAACCGGCTGGCGGTGCAGACCTTCATCACCCAGTGGGACAACGCACTGCTGCGCGAGGCGTTCCAGCGCGAGCTGGCACGTGGTGGCCAGCTGTACTTCCTGCACAACGATGTGGAAAGCATCGGCCGCATGCAGCGCGAGCTGTCCGAGCTGGTGCCCGAAGCGCGCATCGGCGTCGCCCACGGGCAGATGCCCGAGCGCGAACTGGAAAAGGTGATGCTGGACTTCCAGAAGCAGCGCTTCAATGTGCTGCTGTCGACCACGATCATCGAATCGGGCATCGACATTCCCAACGCCAACACCATCATCATCAACCGCGCCGATCGCTTCGGCCTGGCACAGCTGCACCAGCTGCGTGGCCGCGTGGGCCGCTCGCACCATCGTGCCTATGCCTACCTGGTAGCGCCGGACCGCCGCTCGATCACCCCGGACGCGGAGAAGCGCTTGGATGCGATCGCGTCGATGGACGAGCTGGGTGCCGGCTTCACCCTGGCCACCCACGATCTTGAAATCCGCGGCGCCGGTGAACTGCTGGGCGAAGACCAGAGCGGGCAGATGGCCGAGGTTGGCTTCAGCCTGTACACCGAGCTGCTGGAACGCGCGGTGCGCAGCATCAAGCAGGGCAAGCTGCCCGACCTGGATGCCGGCGAGGAAGTGCGCGGTGCCGAGGTCGAACTGCATGTTCCCGCGCTGATTCCGGAAGACTACCTGCCGGACGTGCACACCCGCCTGACGCTGTACAAGCGCATCTCCAGCGCACGCGACAGCGATGGGTTGCGCGAACTGCAGGTGGAGATGATCGACCGCTTCGGCCTGCTGCCGGATGCGGCCAAGAACCTGTTCGCCATTGCCGAGCTGAAGCTGCAGGCCAACACCCTGGGCATCCGCAAGCTGGATCTGGGCGAGGCTGGCGGCCGCATCGTGTTCGAGTCCAAGCCGAACATCGACCCGATGGCGGTGATCCAGCTGATCCAGAAGCAGCCGAACCTGTATGCCATGGATGGGCCGGACAAGCTGCGTATCAAGCACCCGCTGCCCTTGCCGGAAGACCGCTTCAATGCGGCGCGTGCGTTGCTGCTGACCCTGGCCCTGCGCTGACCTGTCCAGCCGATGCCTGTCTGCTGCGCGCGGCAGGCAGGCGACTGAACGCATGCCCTCGTCCGGCACCGCCATCGCGGTGCGGGCGACGCCGATACGGTTATTCTATGCGCCTCCCAGGCCCGCTCTCGCGGGCCTTTCCGTTTTTCCGCGCTGCACCGCGGCGCCGCCAGTTCCGATGCCACACTTCAAACCTCCTGACCTCCTGCACGCGCAGGCCTGCCTGATCGATGCGCTGTCGATGTCATTGCAGATGCGTGATGCCTATACCCGCCACCATTGCGACCGCGTAGGGCTGCTTGCACAGCGCCTGGCCACACAATGCGACCTTGATGATGATGCGTCCGCGCAGGTCGGCCTGGCCGCGCGCTTCCACGACATCGGCAAGATCGGCATCCCCGATGAGGTGCTGCTGAGTCCACGTCGCCACAGCGAGCAAGAGCGCGAGATCATGCGCGAGCATCCCGTTCGAGGCGAGCACATCTTCCTGGCGACCGGCCGCAGTGATGCAGCACCGGTCGCACGCCTGATCCGGGCCCACCACGAAGCATTCGATGGCAGCGGCTATCCCGATGGACTGCACGGAGAGCGCATTCCGCTGGGTGCACGCATCGTCACCATTGCAGATGCCTACGATGCGATGACCAGCGCACGCCCGTATCGCGCGGCGATGGAGCATGACGTGGTACTGCGGATACTTGATGAGCAGGCCGATGGCCTGATCGATCCCTACGTACTGCGACGTTTCCACCGCATGCTGGCGCGGCAGCCGGAGCTGGCGTAGATGGGGCTGTCTGCATGGCCTCCGGCTTGCACAGCCGGAGCGATCCTCGCAAGCTGAGGGCTGGCCACAGATGGCCTGACCGCTTATGAGGAGCACCGCCCATGAAAGGAAACATCCGCACCGCGGCACCGCTGGGACTGTTGCTGCTGGCCACGGCAGCGTTCGCCCAGGCCAGTGAAGACAGCAATGACTCGCCTGCTGCCGCGTGCCTGTCGCGCAGCCAGATCACCGCCGCCACCTCGCCTGCCGCGTTGATGAATGCCCTGCCGCGTTGTGTGCAGGATGGACGCATGCAGGACGCCATCGATCTCTACAACATCGCCGGCGTGTTTTCGCATTTCGACCGCCAGCGCGTGGCTGACGAGACCGCACACAGTGCCTACGGCGCGCTGAAAGCGATGGCTGGCTCGGCCCTGGGTGAAGAGAATCTGGGCCGCTTCGACAGCGCCCTGAAGGCCCAGCTTTCCCCCGACAAGGCTCCCGCCTATGTCGCCGGAATATGTGCCTTCAGCAAGCGCGTGGGACCGCCGTCCTATCCGCCCACTTACATGCTGTCCCATGGCATGTCCAGCTTCACCGGCACCGGCGGCGGACTGGTACCCGGCTTCGACCCAGCCAGCGCATGGCAGGCCACGTTGTCGCAGTATCTGAAGTGCCCGGCCTGAGCGTCAACACGCCGTAGCCGGCCATAACGAGAAGGCCCGGCATATGCCGGGCCTTCTGCTTCACGCGTTATGGGCGATCGGTTACCAGATCACCACGCGCTTGTCGTCGGCACGCACCATCGCATCGCCGGCCTTGCACTGGAACGCAGCGGCATAGGACGGCATGTTCGACGGCGCGCCATTGGCACGGAAGTTCGCCGGCGCGTGCGGGTCGGTGTTCAGGCGCACGCGCAGCTCACCATCGGTGAAGTTGCGGCGCCACACGGTGGCCCAGTTCATGAAGAAGCGCTGGTCCTGGCTGTGGCCGTCGACCTCGACATTCGCCTTCGGGTCTTCCTTCAACGCCATCTGCAGCGCGTCATAGGCCACGGTCAGGCCACCGAGGTCGCCGATGTTCTCGCCCAGGGTCAGCTTGCCCTTGACGAACACGCCCGGCACCGACTCATAGCCGTCGAACTGTGCGACCAGCTGGTCGGTACGCTCGGTGAAGGCCTTGCGATCACTGTCGGTCCACCAGTTGTCGAAGTTGCCGTTGGCGGCGAACTGGCTGCCCGAATCGTCGTAGCCGTGCATCATCTCGTGGCCGATGACCGCACCGATGCCGCCGTAGTTCAGCGCCGGATCGGCCTTGGCGTCGAAGAACGGCGCCTGCAGGATCGCCGCCGGGAACACGATCTCGTTCTTGGTGGCGTTGTAGTAGGCGTTGACGGTCTGCGGGGTCATGCCCCACTCGGTCTTGTCCACCGGCTTGCCGACCTTGTCCAGCATGTAGCGGTAGTTGAACGCGCGCGCCGCCTGCATGTTGCCCAGGTAGCTGTCGCCGTTGGTCTGCAGGCCCGTCCACTCACGCCACTTGTCCGGGTAGCCGATCTTCGGGGTGAAGCTGGCCCACTTCTCCAGCGCCTTCTTCCTGGTTTCTTCGCCCATCCACGGCAGCTTCTCCAGTCGCGCCTTCAGCGCTACCGAGAGGTTTTCCACCAGGTGCTGCATCGCCACCTTGGATTCGGCCGGGAACACCGCATCGACATACAGCTGGCCGAGCGCTTCGCCCATGCCGCCGTTGACCGACTCCAGCACACGCTTCCAGCGCGGCTGCATTTCCTGCTGGCCGCGCAGGGTCTTGCCATAGAACTCGAAGTTGGCCTTTTCGAACTGGCTGCTCAGGTACGGCGAGGCATCGTCGATGGTGTGGAAGCGCAGATAGGCCTGCCATGTGGTCGGCATCGTGTCGGCCAGCATCTTGTCCATTTCGCCGAAGAAGCCCGGCTGTGCCAGCGAGAACTTCTGCGCGGCCGGCACCTTCAGGGTGTCAAACAGCGAGGTCCAGCTGAAGTTCGGGGTCAACTTGTCGGCGTCGGCCGCGCTGAGCGGGTTGTAGCGCTTGGCCGGGTCGCGCATCTCGATACGCGACATCGACGCCTTGGCCAGACGGGTCTCGAACGCCATCACGGCCTTGGCCTGCTCGGCCGCCTGGGCCGCGTCCACGCCGGACAGGGTCAGCACCTGCGCGATGTAGGCAACGTAGGCGTCGCGGATCTTGGCCTGCGCGTCGTCGAAGTAATAGCCCTTCTCCGGCAGGCCGAGACCGCCCTGGCCCACATAGGCGATGACGTTGGCCGAATCCTTGTAGTCGGCATTGGCAAACAGCGAGAACAGCACGCCCTGGCCCTGCGCCTGGCTGTCGCGCAGGTACTGGGTGATGGCGGCGGTGTCGTTCAGCGCGGTGATCTTGTCCAGCGTCGGCTGCAACGGAGCGAGGCCCGCCGCTTCGATCTTCGCTTCGTCGTTGCCGGTCTTCCAGATGTCACCGATCTTGGCTTCCACCGAACCGGCCTTGGCCTGGCTGGCAGCAGCCTGCTGCACCAGCGCGTGCTGCACTTCCAGCGAGCGCTCGCGCAGGATTTCGAAGCTGCCCCAGGTGGTCTGGTCGCCCGGCACCGGGTTGGCCTTCAGCCACTTGCTGTTGACGAAGCCGTTGAGGTCGGTACACGCGGCGATGGACGGATCAAGATCGGCGCCATTGAGGCTGATCAGCGCGGTCTTGATCTGCGACTGGTCGAAGGCCGGCTTGGCGGTGTCGGCCGCGGGCGCGGTCTCGTTCTTGCCGCAAGCGGCGAGCGAAGCAGCGATGGCGATGGTCAGGCCCAGCGGGACCAGGTTGCGGACGTTCATGGCGTGTCTCCAACGGCGAATCGTCCAGCGTAGCCGCTGCGGCGATGGTGGGGACCGGCCAAAGGTCACAGGGGGAACGCCCGTGGTCGCAATCGGGTAGGTGCGGGCCGTTGGTCCGCACACACCCTGCAGGGGAATACCCACCAACGGTGGGTATCTACCGCGCCTTGCCCTGGTTGGCCACGGCTTCAGCGGCCTTGCGTGCCGCTTCCGGGTCGCCCAGGTAGCGGAACGACTTCACGGTGAGGTCGTCGTTCAACTCGAACAGCAGCGGGATGCCGGTCGGAATGTTCAGCTCGAGGATTTCCTCGCGCGACACGTTGTTGAGGTACTTGTACAACGCGCGCAGCGAGTTGCCGTGGGCGGTGACCAGCACGGTCTTGCCATCCTTCAACTGCGGCGCGATGGCGTCGTGCCAGTACGGCAGCACGCGGTCGAGCGTGGTCGCCAGCGATTCGGTGCCCGGCAGCGCGTTGCGGTCCAGGCCGGCGTAACGACGGTCGTGGATCGGGTGACCCGGATCTTCCAGGTCCATCGCCGGCGGCGGGATGTCGTACGAACGGCGCCACACCTTGACCTGGTCCTCGCCGTGCTTGGCAGCGGTTTCGGCCTTGTCCAGCCCTTGCAGGCCACCGTAGTGGCGCTCATTGAGGCGCCAGGACTTGCTCACCGGCAGCCAGTCCTGGTCGAGCTCGGCCAGCGCTCCCTGCAGGGTGTGGATGGCGCGCTTGAGCACGGAGGTGTGGGCAACATCGAACTGCAGGCCCTCTTCGCGCATCAGGCGGCCAGCGGCGGCCGCTTCCCGGCGCCCCTGCTCGGTCAGGTCGACGTCGACCCAGCCGGTGAAGCGGTTGTCCAGGTTCCACTGGCTCTGGCCATGGCGCAACAGTACGAGTTTACGGGTCACTGCAGGGTCTCCAACGCGAGGAAAGGCAGGCGGCCATTGTAGCCCCGGCGCCCGCTCACCGCGCCGTGGCGGCATGGATGTCATCCTGTGGCCGATGAATACAGTGATCGATCCCGGGCGCTGGGAAGGCAGCGTCAGCGCTGCCCGCGAGCAGCAGAAACGGCTGGCCACCCGCGTGCAGCGGCAGGACCGCCTGCCCGCCAGCGTGCGCTGGCTGGCCGGGCTGGATGTCGGCTTCGAGCAGGATGGTGCGGTGACCCGTGCCGCCGCGGTCCTGCTTGATGCGGAAACCCTGCAGCCGGTGGTGCAGGAAATCACCCGCATTCCTACGGTGATGCCCTATATCCCGGGCCTGCTCAGCTTCCGCGAACTGCCCGCGCTGCTGGCCGCGTTGGCGTTGCTGCCGCGCGCACCGGACCTGGTGTTCGTCGATGGCCACGGCATCAGCCATCCGCGCCGGCTGGGCATTGCCGCCCACCTGGGCGTGGTGACCGACCTGCCGAGCATCGGCGTGGCCAAATCGAAGCTGGTGGGCCGTTACATCGAGCCCGACCCCGAGGCCGGCGCGCATACGCCGTTGATGGACGGCGGCGAGCAGCTGGGCTGGGTACTGCGCAGCAAGCTGCGCTGCAAGCCCTTGTTCGTGGCCGGCGGCCATCGGGTCAGCGCCGATACCGCGCTGGCGTGGGTGCAGCGCACGCTGCGCGGCTATCGGCTGCCGGAGCCGACCCGGCTGGCGGATCGGCTGGCCTCGCGGCGCGACGAACAGAGGTAGCGCCGGGCACCGGCCGCCACACCTGCTTCAGCGATGCACGTGACCACGATGGCCCTGGGCATCGGTGGCGGCGTGATCGTGCCCGGCATGATCGTCATCCTTCGCCGCTGACGGCTGGCCACAGGCTTCGCCGCAGTGGTCGGCTTCGATCTGCAGGGTCACGTGTTCGATGCCAAAATCATCGTGCAGGCGATCACCGAGTTCGCGACGCAGGTGGTCAGCGTCGTCGCCTTCGCGCATCACGATGTGCGCGGTCAGCGCCGGCGTGCTGGATGCCAGCGCCCAGACGTGCAGGTCATGCACGTCCAGCACCGCGTCGTGATCGGAAAGGCGATCGCGGACCCTGGCCACGTCCATGCCCTTGGGCACGCCTTCCAGCAGCACGTTGATGGCTTCGCGCATCAGCACGTAGGTGCGCGGCAGCACCCACAGGCCGATCAGCACGGCCAGGATCGGGTCGATCGGCTTCCATCCGGTCCATTGGATCAGCAACGCGCCGGCAATCACCGCGACCGAGCCCAGCATGTCGGCCCAGACTTCCAGATAGGCGCCTTTCACGTTCAGGCTCTCGCCACTGCCGGCCTGCAGCAGGCGCATCGAAATCATGTTGATGACCAGACCGACGGCGGCGATCACCAGCATGCCGGTGGACGCGATTTCCTGGGGCTGGCGGAAGCGGCCGATGGCTTCCCACAGGATGTAGCCGGCGACCACGAACAGCATCGCGCCGTTGATCATCGCACCCAGTGCTTCAAGGCGCGCATAACCGTAGGTGCGTCGTGCATCGGGCGGACGCCGGCTGAGGCGTACGGCGACCAGCGCGATCATCAGCGCCAGGGTATCGGTGGCCATGTGCGCAGCGTCGGACAGCAGCGCCAGGCTGTTGGTCCAGAATGCGCCGACCACTTCCACGATGAGGAAGGTGGACGTCAGCCCGAGCGCCCACCACAAGGGTTTCTCGTGGCGGATCTCGGACGGCAGGTGATCGTGGTCGTGACCCATGGCAACAGCTCCTTTGCGATGGGAGGCAGGCTACGCCGAGGGGCGTTGGGAAACTATCACGGTGTTTATAACATTGCAGCATCCGCGACGTGGGTCGCTGCGGCTGCGCCCGTAACGGGCCACACTATGATGACCGCATCCCCTCTGGAAGGGGAACGGGCAGCCGGATCGCCTCGGCGTTGCTGCCCGCAATGGACACTCAAGCACAAGGAATCCGGAACATGTGGACTACCAAGACCCCCTGGGTCGTCGTCGCCGTGGCCTGCGCGCTGGGCATGGCCGCAAGCGCCTCGGCCAAGACCTGCCAGCAGAACTTCCGCTCGGTAGGTGACCCCCGCAATGGCCAGTTCTTCACCTCCGAGGTCACCCTTCCCGGCCTGAAGCCCCGCAGTGCGCTGGGCCAGCTGCGCAAGGCGGCACTTGATGAGGGCAACAATTTCGTCAGCGGTGATGTCATCACCGAGACCGAAGGCCAGATGTACGTGCTTCAGACCGACACGAAGATGCCGCTGGTCAGCATCATCACTGCCTCCAATGGCGGCAACGTGGTGGTCGGCACCAAGCTGTCACGCGGGCAGACCGCCAAGGAAGAGGACGCACGCAGCGCGCTGTGCGGTTGGCTGGACAAACTCAAGACCGGCCCCGAAGGCGAGGCGATCGCCGAAGCCGTGCGTGTCTCCAGCGGCTTCGACAAGCCGATCCAGGCCACCGCGGTCGGCATGTCCACCGAAATGGGCAAGGACTCCAAGCGGCTGCAGCGTGAGATCAATACCGCACCGCTCAAGGCGCTGTTCTCCGGCACCAGCACCCCGCCGGATACCGAAGCGATGTACCAGCCGTTGCTCGTCAAGTATTTCGGCCGTCGTTTCATCATCGATGGCCAGGTCTACACCGCCCAAGCCAACCGCTTCGCCAAGACCTTCGAGGTGGGCTATCTGGTCACCAAGATGAAGGGCATCGGTGGCATCGGCGGACGCCAGTCGAACGACGACAACAACGCCAACTTCACCGTGCACTGTGCGCTGGCCCCGGATCAGATGGCCCTGGGCGCCACCCTGCGCGAGAACGACTGGGTGAAGCTGGAAGGTGTGGTCGACAGGATGGACACCGGTGGTGTCCACCTGCGCGATTGCCGGCAGGTGAAGTAAGCCATCAGGCTGCGCCGGGAACCGCCCCGGCGCAGCGCTCATCGGGTCAGAAACCGAAACGCAGGCTGGCCCAGTACGCGCGGCCCGGCTCGTTGTAGGTCGCTGCACCGGCATCGCTGCTGTTGGCCTCGCGGAACAGGCGCTTGTCGGCCAGGTTGTTCACACCCAGGCCCACGCTGACGGTGTCGGTCACCTTGTAGCGCGCGCTCACGCCCCAGATGTTGTACGCGCCACGGGTCTGCAGCACGGTGGACGCATCGCAGCTGCCGCTGCAGCGCGGATCGTTGTTGATGTTGGCGGTAGCCGGCTCCTGCTTGCCATAGAAGGTGCCGGTCAGCAGCAGCGACAGCTGCTCGGTGGCCTGCCAGTCGAGCATGGTGTTGATGGTGTACTTGGGAATGACCGACAGCGGCTGGCCGGTGGTCTTGTTCTCGTTCTCCACCATGTAGGTGAAGTTGTTGCTCCACTTCAGGCGATCGCCCTGCTCGCCCAGCAGCGGAACCACCAGGTTGCCTTCAAGCCCCTGCACGATCGCCTTCGGCGCGTTTTCCCAACGGAAGATGCGGCCCTTGGTGTCGGCGGTCAGGCCGATCTGTTCATAGCCGGCCTGGATCTTGTCCTTGTAATCGTTGTGGAAGTAGGTCAGCGAGGCCTGCCAGCCGCTCTGCGGCGCCCACTCGATGCCCAGTTCCTTGTTCAGGCTGGTCTCGGCCTTCAGATCGGCATTGCCGCGCATGTAGCAGCCGGCACCCAGGCTCGGCAGCGCGTTCGGGCAGCCATTGCCACGGGTGTAGTACAGATAGTCGGGGTTGGACTGGTACAGGTTCGGCGCCTTGAATGCACGCGCGATGCCACCCTTCACCACCCAGTCGCTGTTGATGCGGAACTGCGCATTGAGGCTGGGGCTGCTGTTGTTGCCGAACTGGCTGTGGTGGTCAAAGCGCAGGCCCGGCGTGACGATCCAGCGCTCGCCCAGGTAGATGTTGTCTTCCACGAACACCGCGGTGGTCTGTGCATCGGCCTTGCCGCGCGCGCGATCGGGCGAAAGGCCCGGCAGGCCGCCACCACTGCTGCTGGACTGGCTCATCGAATACGGATCGGTCAGGCGGCTGTCCAGGTGCTCGAAGCCCAGCGTCCACACGTTCTCGGCGCCACCGATCGTGGCCGGGAAGCTGACCTCGCCATCCAGCTGGTAATTGCGCAGGCGCGAGGTCGACCAGTCGGTGCCGTTGAAGCTGCCTTCCGGGCCACCGGCCAGGCCTTCGTTGATGCGCGAGTTGTTGACGGCCTCCACCGCTGCGGTGACCCGCGAGGTCACATCCCCCCAGCGGCCGCGATGGGTGATCGCCCCGGTAGTGCGGTACATGCGGTTGGTCTCGGCCTGCTCGTCGGCCAGCGCTGCCAGGTCGACACCGGTGGAAGTGCCGGTGGTGCTGACGGCGCGGTCGCCGGCGTAGATGTTGCCCTGCCGGCTGGTGCCGGCCTCGAATTCGACCACCTGGTTTGCGGTCACGTCCCAGCGCAGCAGCGCATTGACGTCGCGGTTCTTGACACCTTCGCGCCCCGCCGGCGGTACGGCGGTCGCGCCGGTGGAGAAGTCACGGTTGAGCTCCAGCGAATCGGCGTCGGTCCTGTTGAGGTTGCCGTACAGGCGGAACGACAGGGTATCGGTCATCGGCCCGCTCAGCTGCAGACCCACCCGTTCGCTGCCACCCTCGGCGCTGTGCTCGGGCACCAGGCCATACAGATCGACGGCGCCGCTGAGATCGCCGGTCGGGCGCTTGGTGATGATGTTGACCACGCCGCCCGAAGCGCCCGAGCCATAGCGCGCGGCGGCCGGACCACGCAGCACTTCGATGCGCTCGATCATTTCCGCCGGCACCCAGTTGGTGTCACCGCGGGTGTTGCGTTCACCGCTGCGGCCCATGCGCACCGCATCACGGGCACCGATGCGTTTGCCATCGACCAGGATCAGGGTGTTTTCCGGCCCCATGCCACGCAGGTCGATCTGCCGGTTGTTGCCGTACTGGCCCGATGCGCTGTTGCCGGTCAGGTTGACGCCGGGCATGGTGCGCAGCAGTTCGGCGATGTCATTGGCCGGCGGCCGCTTGGCGATGTCCTCGGCGGTGATGGTCGAAGTGCCCAGCGCCTGCCGTGCGATCTGCGAAGCGGTGACATGCACCGTGTCGATATCGGTGGCGTCGTTTTCGGCCCGGGCGGTCAATGCACCGGCGCCCAACAGGGCGGCCACGGCAAGCGCCAGCGGGCGCGGCGAAAGAACAACGACTGGGAACATGATCAAACACCTTATGGCAGGGCAACGGGGCCTCTGGCAAAGGGCTTGAGGCAGCGACGAGGGGGAGGCGGAACGCCGCTGCACATACCCGCAGGTCGATCCGTGCGGCCATTCTCCCACCAATGCGATTGATTCTCAAATGCGTCAACGCATTGCAGCAGGGGCCCGCCTGTGCTTTGCGCACCGCCCAAGGCTGCATCGGGCTTAAACTGCACGGCTTACCCGGCATCAACCAACGGCAATCGCGGCCGCTACCGTGGTCTGTTGTGCGCCGCTGGAGATCGACGTGGATACACCCCAACTGGATGAAGCCAGCCAGCCGCTGGCGCAGGCCTGGCAGCATTGCCTGCTGCAGGCCGGCCCCGCCGCGGCGGCGTTGCTGCATGCAGCGGCCGCCGACGCACCACCGATGCTGGCCCAGCGCTTCTATGAGGTACTGCTGCAGGACACGCGTGCACGCCGTTTCCTGTCCCACGAGCAGGTCAAGCAGCGCCTGCAGCCGGCGATGCAACGCTGGCTGACGCAGTTGCTGACCACCGATGTCGCCGGCATTGCCGCCACGGTCGCGGCCCAGCGCGTGATCGGCGATGTGCATGCGCGGGTCGGCATCCCGGTGGACCTGGTGACGCGCGGCGCGCGCGTGCTCAAGCACGAACTTTTCCTGCGCCTTCGCGCAGATGCCAGTGACAGCGACACCGCCTTCGCTGCGATCGATTGCCTCAGTGCGATCATGGACATCGCCATGGAAGGCATGACGCTGGCCTATACCCATGCCCGTGAACGCTCTTCGCGCACCGACGCTGCATACCGGCTGTTCTCGCTGGTGCAGAACGTCAGCACCGAGCGCGAGCGCCAGCGTGCCTTGCTGCTGGATTGGGAGAACAACCTGCTGTACACCCTCGCCGGCCACGCCGCAGGCAGTGACAGCGCCAGCCTGGCAACCTCGGAATTCGGCCTGTGGTTCACCCACAAGGGCATTCCCAGCTTCGGTGAAAGCAGCGAAACGCAGCAGGTGGCCCAGCTGATGGCCCGCATCGACAACGGACTGCAGCGCGCGACCCACGAAGACCCGGCGCAGCGCCTGGTGGCCCTGCCGACGATCCGCGAAGACCTGGCGACCATCCGCAACCTGATGACGCTGCTGTTTGAACGCATCGGCGAGCTGGACGCAGGCAGCGATGCACTGACCAACCTGCTCAACCGCCGCTTCCTGCCGACCGTGCTGCGCCGTGAGATCGAGTTGTCCACGCGCAACCACACGCCGTTCTCGCTGCTGCTGCTGGACCTGGATCATTTCAAGGCGATCAACGACGGCCACGGCCACGATGCCGGCGATCGCGCGTTGCAGCACGTGGCTGCGCTGCTTGGCCAGCAGACCCGTGGCAGCGACTACCTGTTCCGCTACGGTGGCGAAGAGTTCGTGGTAGTGCTGGTAGCAGCCAGCGAGCCGCAGGCAGCGGTGATCGCCGAAAGCCTGCGCCGGCAGATCGCGCAATCACCGGTCAGCCTGCCCAACGGCCGGACGCTGGCGTTGACGGCCAGCATCGGCGTGGCCGGTCATGACGGTCACCCCGATTACGAGCGGCTGATGGCACGCGCCGATGCGGCGATGTACGCGGCCAAGGGGCAAGGACGCAACCGCGTGGTGGTGGCCGATGAAGGGCTGCCCGAAGCGCCCGGACGGCGCGCGCTTTCGGCGCGCTAGGCCGCAGGCAGAAGAGCATTCGACTGACAGTCGACGCTACCTGTCCACGCTGCCCGCGCATCCGGCGGGCGCTGCGGGCACCGCAACGTTCCGCCACGCCATCCACCACAGCAATGCCAGCAACGCGATGCAGGCCCCCAATGCGCACACTGCAGGCCAGCCATGGCGCGCCTGCATCCACGTGCCGGCAGCGGCCCCGGCACCACTGCCCACCGCGTAGAACAGCATGTACAACGCCACCAGGCGACCGTGCTGTTCGGCCGGCGCGCGCAGCAGCAGTGCCTGGTTGGACACGTGCAGTGCCTGTCCGCCCAGATCCAGCACCACCACGCCCAGCAGCAGCAGGGCCAGTGACTGCGGCAGCCCCAGCAGCGGCCACCATGCCAGCAGCATCAGCAGCAACGCGCCCAGGCTGACACGGTGGGCATGGCCGCGATCCATCCAGTGGCCTACCCGCGCGGCAAGCAGCGCACCGACGATGCCGGCCAGGCCCAGCGCACCGATCGCGGCGGTGGACCACTGCATCGGTGGCGCTGACAGCGGCAACGGCGCGGCCGCCCAGAACACATTGAGACCGGCGAACAGCAGCAGCGCCAACGGGCCACGTTCGCGCAGTGCGCGGTCATGCCGCAGCATGCCGGCCATCGAACCCAGCAGCCCGCGCCAGGCAGGCGGCACGGCCGACACCGGTACCGGCGGCAAGCGCCGCCACAGCAACAGCGCCAGCCCCGCCATCAGCAGTGCCGACAGCACGTACACCGCCCGCCAACCGGCCATTGCGGCCACCGCGCCGGAAAACACGCGCGCCGACAACAGGCCGATGAACACCCCGCCCTGCACCGCGCCCACGACACGCCCGCGCTGGTCCGGTGCGGCAAGGTTGGCGGTGTAGGCGATCAATCCCTGGGTAAGCGCGGTACCCAGCAGCCCGGCCAGCAGCATGCCCGACAGCAGCCATGTGCTGCTGCGTGCCGCTGCCAGCCACAGCAGTGCCGCCACCAGCGCGATCAGCTGCAGCCGCAGCAGGCGGCGACGGTCACCCCGGTCTGCCAGCGGCAGCAGCCCGAGCAACGCCAGCACGCTGCCGGCCTGGGTGGCAGCGACCACGGCACCGGCCACCGCCGCATCCAGCGCGAAGTCATGGGCGAGGCGCTCCAGCAGCGGTTGCGCGAAGTAGACGTTGGCCACGCTGGCACCGGCGGCAATGGCCAGCAGCGTCAGCAGGGAGCGCGACAAAAGAGGGGTCATATATGTAGTTGCAAATTGAAACCAGATGCACGGTAGCGCCTGTGGTTTTAAACTGCAACCACATTTCAGGAGAGCTGCCATGCACGCCCAGAGCCCCTGCCCCGTGGCCCGCAGCGTCGAGTTGCTGGGTGACCGCTGGGCATTGCTGGTCATCCGCGACGCCTTCGATGGTGTCAGCCGCTTTGGCGATTTCCAGCGCAGCCTGGGCGTGGCGCGCAACATCCTCAGCGACCGCCTGCGCCGGCTGGTGGAGGCCGGCCTGCTGGCGCAGCAGCCGGCGGCGGATGGCAGTGCCTACCAGGACTACGTGCTGACCGGGGCCGGGCGCGATCTGTTCCCGCTGCTGGTGGCACTGCGGCAATGGGGGGAGCGTCACTGCTTTGCCGCAGGCGAAGCGCACTCGACCCTGGTCGAACGCAGCAGTGGCGAGGCCCTGCCCTACATGCAGCCGCTGGGCAGTGGTGAGCGGCCGCTTGCCGCCGACCAGACCGTGGTGCGCAGGATCGATTGAGGAGCGGCATCCCCCGAACGGGGGACTCGACAGCGCCACCGGTGTCAAATAGCATCGAATCGCAATTGCATACGATTCTTATTGACACCGGCAATGGCCGCACCCACCTCCTCATCTCCCGCCGGCAGCGCGCCGGCCAAACGCGTGGCACGCGGCAGCAACCATGGCCTGCTGTGGGCCCGTGGCCTGTTGGCATTGCTGGGCGGCTACGCCGTGGCTGCCTGCTGGGCGGCCGCGTTGGCGCGGCTGCTGCCCGCCGCCACCGCCGACGCGACCCTGGTGGCCACCATGCTGTCGTTCGTGGTCTACGCGCTGGCCGCGATCTGGGTCTACGCCGCGCGCAGCACCGTGCATGCCGGCCTGGGGCTGCTGCTGGCGGGTGGGCTGGGCGCCGTGCTGGCCTGGCTGCTGCGCGGCGGTGGAGCATGAGCAACCTCGGTGGCTTCCGCCAATCGCAATCGGTACTGCACACCTGGTCCGGCCTGGTGGTCGGCTGGGTGTTGTTCCTGATCTTCATCGCCGGCACCGCCGCTTACTGGAAAGAAGAGCTGACCCGCTGGATGCAGCCGGAAATCGGCCTGCCGGCCAATGCGGAAACGGCGGTCGCGCAGGCCCAGCAGTTCCTCGCCCGCAGCGCACCCGGTGCGCAGCGCTGGAGCATCGAACTGCCTGACAACCGCAGCAGCGCGACCACCGTCAGCTGGCAACCGCAGGGCGAAAAGGAACGGCGGCGCGGCCAGCGCAATCCCAACCAGGCCACCCTGGATGCCGATGGCAACCCGGTGCAGGTACGCCAGACGCGCGGCGGCAACTTCTTCTACCGCTTGCACTTCGACCTGCACTACGTGCCGGTACTGTGGGCACGCTGGTTCGTCAGCGCATGTTCGATGCTGATGCTGGTGGCCATCATCAGCGGCGTGATCACCCACAAGAAGATCTTCAGCGATTTCTTCACCTTCCGCCGCAGCAAGGGCCAACGCACCTGGCTGGATGGCCACAATGCGCTGGCGGTGCTGTCGCTGCCGTTCCACCTGATGATCACCTACACCGGGTTGATCACCCTGATGACGCTGTACATGCCCTGGGCGGTGGATGCGAACTACCCCGGCGGCCGCGACGCCTTCTTTGCAGACCTGCTGCCGCGTGCGGAGAAGGTCCAGCCAAGCGGCATTGCGGCCGTGCCGCCGGCCCTGGCCGATGTGCTGCGCCGCGCTGAAGTGCAATGGGGTGGCGGCCACGCGGCATCGCTGCAGATCGACCAGCCGGGTGATGCGGCAATGCGCATCAGCGTGCGCCGACAGCCGGGCGACCAGATTGCCGGCGCCGCCGATACTCTCGGTTTCGACGCACAGGGCCGGCTTCTGGATGCGGCAGCACCGCGTTCGGCAGCCGTGATCACCCGTGACGGCATGATCGGCCTGCACGCGGCGCGCTTTGCACCGACAACGATGCGCTGGCTGTTCTTCGTATCCGGCATCGCCGGTACCTTGATGGTCGCCACCGGGCTGGTGCTGTGGACGGTGAAGCGGCGTGCGCAGCTGCCCGACCCCGCACGCCCGCACCTGGGCTTCCGCATCGTGGAGCGCCTGAACATCGGCTTCGTGGCCGGCCTGCCGGTGGCGATGCTGGCCTTCCTGTGGGGCAATCGCCTGCTGCCGCTGGATGTGGCCAACCGCAGCGATGCCGAAGTGAAGGTGTTCTTCTATGCATGGGCCGCCTGCATGCTGCACGCGATGCTGCGTGCGCCACGACGCGGATGGGTGGAGCAGCTGGCGCTGGCCGGTGTGCTGGCGCTGGGCCTGCCGCTGTACAACCTGGTGGCATGGAAGGGCGGTGCGATCACCGCGCTGGCCGCAGGCGACGGTGCCAAGGCCGGCATCGATATCGGCCTGCTGCTGATCGGCGCCTGCCTGTTGTGGGCCGCACGCAAGGTCTACCGCTTCGTGCCTGCCCAGCGCAGGCCACGCGCGGCGCGCACCGCCGCCGTCGAGGCCAGCGCATGAGCCTGCTCGCCCTGCTGCTGGCAGCCGCCGCCTTTGCCTGCCTGGCGCTGGCGATGGAACGCCACCACCGTGATGTGGTGGGCCACGCACCGGCCATTGCGCGCCATCGCCTGCTGCGCGTGCTGGGTGTTGCCGGGCTGGGCGCCAGCCTGCTGGCCAGCATCGCAGCCTGGGGCCTGGCCCAGGGTGTTGTTGGCTGGTGCGGCGTGCTCGCCGCAGGCGCCGGGGCAATGGTGCTCTGGCTCAGCTTCCGCACCCCGGTCACGTCTCGCCCGACTTCCCGTTCCTGACCTAGAAGGCCCTCCCATGATGTCCACCCGCACTGGCGCCCTGCGTCGGAATGCCCTTGCTTTGTCCCTCGCTCTTGCTGTGGCCCCGGCCATGGCCCAACAGGCGACCACCGAACCGGCCGCCACTGACCTGGACCGGGTGATGGTCACCCAGCGTACCGAGGGCTACCAGGTCTATGGCACCAACACGGCCACCAAGCTGCCGCTGACCCTGCGCGAAACGCCGCAGTCGCTGACCGTGTTTACCCGGCAGCGCATCGAGGATTTCAACCTCATCACCATTTCCGAGGTGCTGCAGCAGACACCGGGCGTGACCGTGCAGTCGTACGACAGCAACCGCACGCTGTTCAACGCCCGTGGTTTTGCGATCAACAATTTCATGTTCGATGGCATTCCCACCAACTACACCACCGGTGCGGGCGGCAACTCGATCCTCAGCGACACCTCGGTGTATGAGCGCATCGAAATCGTGCGCGGTGCCAGCGGCCTGGTGACCGGCTCGGGCAATCCATCGGCCACGGTCAACATGGTGCGCAAGCGCCCGACCGACCACTTCCAGGCCAGCACCAGCCTCAGCGCCGGTTCGTGGGACTACAAGCGCGCCGAAGTGGATGTGTCCGGCCCGCTCAGCAAGGGCGGCCGCGTGCGTGGTCGCTTCGTCGGTGCCTACACCGACAAGGAAAGCTGGGTGCGCTTCCAGCACGACACATCGCCCAGCCTGTACGGCGTGATCGAGGCCGACCTGACCGACAGCACCCGCCTGCGCGCCGGCATCGACTACCTGAAGACCGGCTCCGATGGCGGTGCCTGGAGCGCCTCGCCGCTGTACTTCCGCGACGGCACGCGCGCGCACATGCCGCGCTCCTACAGTGCCGCAGCGCGCTGGAACGAGTGGAACCGCGAGAGCACCAACTATTTCGCCACCCTGGAACAGCAGTTCGGCGCTGGCTGGAGCGGCCGCCTGGCCTACAACCACCGCGCCACCGATACCGACTCGCTGCTGCTGGCCGGTTCCAACACCGGCAACTGGGCCGATGCGACCACCGGCCTGGGCCTGCGTATCGCCGATACCTACTCGGTGTCGGAAACCCGCGAAGATGCGTTCGACCTGTACGCCTCCGGACCGTTCCAGCTGTTCGGCCGCTCGCATGAGCTGGTGGCGGGCATCAACCACTACGACCGCGACCTGGACACGATCCGCGCCGGCATCACCTCGCGCCCGTACAACGTTGCGGCCTTCCCCAGCATCTTTGGCTGGGATGGCAACATCGGCAAGCCGGGCACCGTCAACTACGGCATTCCGTCCAACACGGTGAACACCACCGAGACCGGCTACTACGGCGCCGTGCGCCTGAACCCGATCGACCCGCTGAAGATCATCGCCGGTGCGCGCTATTCCGATTACCGCACCACCACCGACAATTACGACGTCAACGGTGTGTTCACCAGCCGCAGCGCGCGCACCAGCGCGCACCAGCTGACCCCGTACGTGGGGGTGCTGTACGACCTGAGCGGCAGCATCACCGCCTTCGCCAGCTACTCGGACGTGTTCCAGGCCACCGCGCGCCGCGACATCAACAACCAGCTGCTCGACCCGACCACCGGCGGCAACTACGAATACGGCCTGAAGGGCGACTTCTTTGGGGGTCGCCTGTATGCCTCGCTCAACGGCTTCTACATGAAGCAGGACAACGTGGCCGAGCTGGACCCCAACGGCGGCGATATCAAGCTGCCAGACGGCAGCTCGCCGTACATCGCCAGCCGTGGCATCACCACCCAGGGCGGCGAGTTCGAAGTGTCCGGCTCCATCACCGACCACTGGAGCATGACCGGCGGCTACACCTACAGCTACAGCAGCAACCCCGATGGCAGCCGCTTTGCCAGCACCAGCCCGATGCACCTGGCACGCTTCAACACGACCTACCGCTACGGGAAATGGATGGTGGGCGGTGGCTTCAGCGTGCAGAGCGAGATCTACCAGGTGCAGCCGATTCCCACCGGACGCTTCACTGCCAACGGCACGCCGGTAACGGCCAACGGCAGGATGAGCCAGGGCGGCTATGTGCTGTTCGACCTGATGGGCCGCTACCGCATCAATGACAACCTGAGCGTGGGCGTGACGGTCACCAATCTGTTCGACAAGGTGTATTACCGCAACGTCGGCTTTTTCAACGCGGGTTACTGGGGCGAACCGCGCCGCGTACTGTTCAACCTGCGCGCGACGTTCTGATCCACCTCATCGGGCACAGCATTTCCCGCGGCTGCCGCATGCGTGCGGGGGCTGCAACGGCGTAGCATCAACGGGTGGGCCTGCGGGCCCGCCCTTTCATTGCCTGCCGAGGAACTCCCATGCTGCACCGCGTCCTGCACCGCCCTGCCCTGATGCTGCTGCCGCTGGCGCTGCTGCTTGCCATGCCCTGGGCACAGGCGCGCGAGGTTGCAGCGCCGGCCGAGCATGTCGATGCAGACGGGCCCTACGTGTTCCGCGAGGGCGACCGGCTGCAGGCCCGATGGATCTGCAATGACACCGTGCACACGCGCACGTTGGCCGCCCGCGCTGCGGGCACCCGCATCAGCGCACGCTGCGGCTACAGGCACAGCGTGCGCGTCCTTCCCGAGGCAGCGGCTTCGGCCTCGGTGTTGCCGGCGGTACCGCGCATCGTCGCGCTGTCCGACATCCACGGCCAGTACGATCTGCTGGTGCGCCTGCTGCGTGCGAACAAGGTGATCGATGCGCAGGATCGCTGGGCACTGGGCAGCGACACCCTGGTCATCGCCGGTGATGTGTTCGACCGCGGCCCGCAGGTAACCGAAGCGTTCTGGCTGCTCTACGGCCTGCAGCAGCAGGCGGCCGCGGCCGGTGGCGCGGTGCACTTCGTGCTCGGCAACCACGAAACCATGGTGCTGTATGACGACCTGCGCTACGTCAACCCGAAATACCTGCGCAGCGCGCAGCTGCTGGGCCGCACCTATCCGCAGCTGTACGCCGCCGATTCGGTGATCGGCCAATGGCTGCGCACGCGTCCGGTGCTGCTGCAGATCGGCGACACCCTGTTCCTGCATGGTGGCGTTGCGCCCGAGGCGCTGCAGATGGCCCTGCACCCGGCACAGACCAATACCCGCTACCAGGCCTCGCTGGGAACGGCCAAGGCCGAAGTGAAAGCCGACCCGGCCACCGCGCCGCTGTATGACGGCAAGACCAGCCCGATCTGGTACCGCGGTTATTTCGACGGGCGCCTGGATACCGCTGGGGTGCAGGCCGTACTCGACCGCCTTCAGCTCAAGCGCATCGTTGTCGGGCACACCTCCATGCCGCACGTCAGTCGTTTCCACGGTGACCGCGTGATCGCCATCGACAGCAGCATCAAGAACGGCGAGAACGGCGAACTGCTGTTCATCGAGAACGGCATGCTCAGCCGCGGCCTGCTGGATGGATCGCGGGTGCCGCTGGCCGAGGGCGAACCCGGCCTGCAGGACTGACTGCAGACCGGGGCACAACTCAGCTGCCGCGGTAGGTCGAATAACCGTACGTACTGAGCAGCACCGGGATATGGTAATGCGGCACGCTGCCATCGACCCGGACGACGACCTGGACCACCGGGTAGAACACCGCCGCGCCCTTGCTGGCATACCACTCACCGGTGTTGAAGGGACCCGGTAGTCGGCATGCTCCAGCGCGGCGTCGGCGGGGTACAGCGCTTCGATACGACCATCGGCATCGGTGCTCCCGCCTGCGATGCGGGTCCAGGCCTCACCCTGCTTCCGTTCCAGCGTGACCTGCATGCCGGCCGAAGGCAGCCCGGTCTCCAGGTTCAGTACATGCACGCTCATGGCGCTGCGGGACGGCCTGGCCGGGGCGTCGAGCACGGCGGGAGCGGCCGAGGCAGCCATCGGCAGCGCCGCGATCAGCAGCGCCATCAGGGTGTTTCGAAAGGCGGACATGGGGGAACTCACAATACTCGGGAAAAGTGATCGTCCCGCCTGCCGGTCGCCGCAGCCATAGGACTGCCCCCAATCGCAGCGCTGCCCGTGCCGCCGGCCAGGCCGACCGGGCATGAACGAACGGCCAGCGGCGGCACACTGCGACGATGGGCCTGCACCACCTGCCGGTGCTTTGCCGCTACCCTCGGCATCCGAGAGGCCCCTGTCCACGCGGAGGCCCGACCGTTACCAGGAGCCCCGCGCATGCGCGTACTCATCGCCGAAGATGACCCGGACATCGCCTCCGGCCTGTGCGCATCGTTGCGCCGGCAGGGTCACGTGGTCGACCACGTGGACAACGGCGCCCATGCCGACGCCGCGCTGAATTCGACCCAGTACGCGCTGCTGGTGCTGGACCTGGGCCTGCCACAGCTCGATGGCCGCGACGTGCTGCAACGCCTGCGCCAGCGCGGCGATGGCCTGGCAGTACTGGTGGTGACCGCGCGCGACGGCCTGGCCGAGCGCGTGCGTGTGCTGGATCTTGGCGCCGACGACTATCTGGTAAAGCCCTTCGCACTGGACGAATTCGAAGCGCGTGTGCGTGCGCAGCTGCGCCGGGTCACCAGCAACGGCAACCCGGACCTGCGCATCGGGCGCCTGCGCCTGGATCTGGCCGGCCACCGGGTGTGGATCGACGAGCAGACCCTGGAACTGACCGCTCGCGAGTTCGGCCTGCTGTCGGCGCTGGCGGTACGCGCCGAGCGCATCGTCTCCCGCGCGCAGCTGGTGGAAGCCCTGTGCGACTGGGGCCAGGACCTGACCGACAACGGCCTGGACATCGCCCTGCACCGCCTGCGCCGCAAGCTGCAGCCGGGCGGCATGGGCATCCGCACCGTACGCGGGCTGGGTTACATGCTGGAAGATGCCGGCACGTGATCAGTGGACCGCCCAGCCTGCGCAGGCGCCTGCTCGCCTTCCTGGCGCTGCCGATGCTGGGCCTGCTGACCTTCAATACGCTGCTGGCGTACTACGTGGCGCTGGATTATTCCAACCGCATCCACGACCGCAACCTGACCGACGACACCGTGTCGTTCGCACAGATGCTGGGCACCATGCCGGTCAGCAGCGATCTGTCCCCGCAGGCGCGTTTCCTCATCGAGTATGACCCCGATGGGCATCGCTACTTCAACGTGGACAGCAGTCGCCTGGGCACCATCGCCGGCAATGCCGATTTCAGTGCCTATGCGCCTTCGCAGGATTGCAGTGGACTGCATCCGGCACTGTACGAGGGTGAACTGAACGGCCAGCAGGTGCGCATGGCCACGGTCTGCACGCAGGCGATGAACGACCCGCAGGACCAGCTGGCGGTGACCGTGGCCGAGAGCATGGCCGACCGGCGCCAACGCGCGCGCGAGATCCTGATGATCGTCATTCCACTGATGGCCATGCTGGCGCTGGGAATGGCCGCGCTGGTCTGGTTCGGCGTGACCCATGGCCTGCGCATCCTGACCCCGCTGACCTCGCGCCTGGCCCAGCGCCGTGGTGCGCTGGCGCCGATTTCCGATGCCGACGTGCCCGAGGAGATCCAGCCGTTGATCAGCACCATCGATGGTCTGTTCGCACGGCAGGCGGAAATGATCACCCTGCAGAACCGCTTCATTGCCGACGCCGCCCACCAGCTGCGTTCGCCGCTGGCAGGGATGGCCCTGCACGTGGACCAGGCGCTGGCGCATGGTGATCCGGAGACGGTGCGTGAAGCGCTGCAGCACATCCGCCGGCTGAACCAGCGCACGGCACGCGTCAGCACCCAGCTGCTGGCGCTGAGCCGTGCGCAGACGGTGCCGGAAACGGTCGAAGCCCTGGACGTATCGGAACTGGTGCCACAGTGGGTAGGCATGCGCGTGCCCGAAGCGATCCGCGATGGCATCGACCTGGGCTACCTGGGCCCGCAGCAGCCCCTGCGGATTCTGGGCAACGGTGCCTTGCTGCACGAAGCGCTGGACAACCTGATCGACAATGCCCTGCGCTATGCCGGGGCCGATGCAACGGTCACGGTGGGCGTGCAGGCGCTGGATGACAACGACATCGAGCTGTTCGTGGAAGACAACGGACCGGGCGTGCCCGAAGACGTGATGTCGCGCCTGGGCGAGCGCTTCTTCCGCGCCCCCGGCACGGCCGCCAGCGGCACCGGCCTGGGCCTGGCCATCGCCCACGAGGCGGTCGAGCACCTGGGCGGCCGCCTGGGTTACCTCAACCGGCCCGGCGGTGGCCTGAAGGTGACCATCACCATACCGTTGCTGAAGGGCCCTTGATCCGGACCGGTGGTTGAAAGGTTGCCGAAAATCGCGCTTGCGATGCTGACCTTCCCGACCGCCGCGCTGGAGCCCACTGGTGCCTGCATCCCATGAATTCTTCCTTCCCGGTGGCCCGCAGGGCGTCCTGCTGATTCACGGCCTGACCGGCACGCCGGCCGAGATGCGCATGCTGGGCAAGGGCCTGAACGCCGCCGGTTTCACCGTGCACGGCGTGCAGCTGCCCGGCCACTGCGGCAGCGTCGAGGACCTGCTGCAGACCCGCTGGGAACAGTGGTACCAGGGTGTGGAGGATGCGGCAGCCACCCTGCGCGGCAAGGTCGACCAGCTGTTTGTCGGCGGCCTGTCGATGGGGGCGGTACTGGCCCTCGCGCTGGCCGCACGCCGCCCCGACTGGGTGGCAGGGGTTGGCGTGTACGGCGCCACCTTCCGCTATGACGGCTGGAACATTCCGGCGGTCGCACGCTTCTCGTTCCTGTTGCCGTGGTTCAAGCGCCTGGGCATCGGCCGCGATCGCATGTTCATGGAAGAACCTCCCTATGGCCTGCGTGACGAACGCCTGCGCGCGCAGGTCAGTGCGGCGATGCTGTCCGGTGACAGCGCCGCCGCCGGCCTGCCGGGCAACCCATGGCACGCACTGGCGGAAATGCGCGCGCTCAGCACCTGGACACGGCGCCACCTGCACCAGGTCAGCGCCCCCTGTCTGGTGATGCATGCACGCGAAGACGACGTGGCCAGCATGGGCAACGCCGAACTGGTGATGTCACGCGTGAGCGGCCCCACCGAACTGGTGGTCCTGGAGGACAGCTACCACATGATCACCATCGACCGCGAACGACGCGAGGTGATCCGCCGCAGCGCGCGCTTTTTCAGCAACATCAGCCAACAACGCGCGGACGTGCTGCAGGCGGTGGCCTGAAATGGGGGCACTTGCCACCCTGCTGTGGCTGGTCAACGTGGTGCTCGATACCGGCGGCCAGCTGGCCTTCAAGGCGGCCGCCAGCGACCCCAACGCGGGCGAGGGCCTGCAGCGCTGGAAACATATGTCCAGGCGGCCGTGGCTGTGGCTGGGCATCGCCTGCTACGTGCTCGAATTCGTCGCCTGGATCGCCTTCCTGTCGCTGGTGCCGTTGTCCAAGGGCGTACTGCTCGGCTCGATCAACATCGTTGCACTGATGATCGCCGGCCGCCTGCTGTTCCGCGAGCGCCTCACGCCGCTGCGGGTGACCGGCATGCTGCTGGTCAGTGCCGGCGTGGCCGTGGTTGGAGCAGGCACATGAAGCGGCTGTACCTGATCGGCTTCCCGCTGCTGATGGCCTTCGACACCCTGGCCCAGCTCTGCTTCAAGTTCGCCGGTGATGCCGCGCTGCCGGTCGAGGCCAGTACCGCGTGGGTGCTGCGCGTGCTGTCGCAGCCCTGGGTGTACGGCGCCATGCTCGGTTATGTCGGCGCGTTCTTCACCTGGATGAGCCTGCTGCGCCACGCGCCGATCGGCCCGGCGTTCGCTGCCTCGCACCTGGAAGTCATCAGCGTGCTGCTGCTGTCAGCGTGGCTGCTGCACGAGCCGTTGACGCTGCATCACCTCATCGGTGCGGTGCTGATCGTGGCCGGCATCGTCTGTCTCGGCCGTGCCGAGGCGGATGATCCACACGCCACGGTTGAAGCAACCGGGTGATACCGATGCCGCGCGAGCTGCCCCCCACCGCTGGCCTGCCGCTGCGGGCCGGCGATTTCCTGCCCGGTGGCGGTGACCTGTGCGCGATTCTGGCCGAGCAGCTGGGTACGCCGCCACTGCAGCTGACCTGCTCGGGCACCCATGCGCTGATGATCGCCCTGCGTACCCTGCGCCGGCGTGCGCCGCAGCGCGACACGGTGATCCTGCCGGCCTATACCTGTCCGCTGGTGCCGATTGCCGTGCACAGCCTCGGCATGCGCGTGCAACTGTGTGATACCCGCCGCGACCATTTCGATTTCGACCCGGCAGCGCTGCGCGACGCCGCTGATGCGCGCACCCTGGCGATCGTGCCCACGCACCTGGGCGGGCGCATCGCCGATGTCGATCGCGCCTGCGCGATCGCGCACCGCGTCGGCGCCTGGGTGATCGAGGATGCAGCGCAGGCATTGGGTGCGCGCGTCGCCGGCAACAGCGTCGGCCTGCGCGGCGACATCGGGTTCTTCAGCCTGGCCGCCGGCAAGGGCCTGAGCCTGCATGAAGGCGGCCTGCTGCTGACCCGTGACGAAGAACTGCGCGCGGCGATGATCGCGCATGCCGAAGCACACACGCCCTTCAGCCTGCGCTGGGAGCTGGCCCGCTGCATCCAGCTGTTGGGCCTTGCGGCCTGCTATCGCCCTTCGCTGCTGCCGCTGGCCTATGGCAACCCGCTGCGCCGCGCACTGCAGCGTGGCGACCCCGAACAGGCGGTAGGTGACGTGTTCCCGTTGCAGGTTCCCCAGCATCGCGTCAGCCGCTGGCGGCAGAACGTGGGCGCGCACGCCGCACAGCGCCTGCCGGCCTTCCTGCAGGCGGCGCGGCTGCGTGCACTGCAGCTGCGTGTACAGCTGGAACCGCTGCCTGCGGTGGAGGTGGTGGACGGCATGCCCGGCACCAGCGGCACCTGGCCGATGCTGATGCTGCTGCTGCCCAGCGAACATGCACGTGATGCAGCACTGTCGTCGCTGTGGCAGCGCGGCCTGGGTGTCAGTCGCATGTTCATTCGTGCCCTGCCCGACTACGCCTACCTGCGCGGGGTGGTGCCGGAAGCAGACGTGCCCAATGCCCGCGACTTCGCCGCCCGCACCCTGACCGTGGGCAACAGCCCCTGGCTGACCCACGAAGACACGCGCGAGATCGTGAAGGTACTGGCTGGCCAGTAGTGACCGAAGCCCGGCAGCGCCTGCCCCGCGGCCGCTGGCTGAACACTTCCCGAGCGTCTCCGCCCGGGCTTTCAGGCGGAAAGGAACGAGAAAGAACGCCTGCCTACATTGGCCCCGTCGCCGGCCTTGTGCCATCGCCTCTTTCCATCGAAGGACCTGCCCATGCAATGGAGCATCCTGTGTGACTTCGACGGCACCATCAGCCTCGAAGACGTCATCGATTCACTGCTTGAGAAATTCGGCCAGCCCGGTTGGCAGGAACTGGAGGAGCAGTGGCGTTCGGGCCAGATCGGCTCGCGCGAATGCATGCAGGGGCAGGTCCGCCTGCTGAAGCTGGATCCGGCCACGCTCGATGCACACCTCGACCAGGTCGGGATCGATCCGGGTTTCGCCGGTTTCGTCAGGCGCGCGCAATCACTGGGACTGCCACTGCGCATCGTCAGCGACGGCCTGGACCATGCGATCCACCGCATCCTCGCCAACCATGGCCTGCCGCCGCTGCCGGTGGTGGCCAACCACCTGCGCTGGCGTGATGGCCACTGGCAACTGGAGTCGCCGTTCCAGGCCGAAGGCTGCCGCAGCGGCACCTGCAAATGCACCTGCGCGGCGCAGGCGCGCGCCGACCATGCCCCACGCGTGCTGATGATCGGCGATGGCGCTTCGGATTTCTGTGTGTCCGAACGCGCAGATTTCGTGTTTGCCAAGCGTCGTTTGATCACCCATTGCACGCATGCCGGCATCCCGCATGCGGCCATCGACACCTTCCACGATGCCACCGCGCTGCTGCCGCGCCTGCTCGACGGCAGCCTGCTCCAGCCCTCACTCCCGCGGTTGCTCGCTACCGCCTGATCGCTCCGCCCGTTGCTTCCTTCCAATGCCCTGCCCGGAACCGAACCGATGAATATTTTTGACAAGAACGCCGATGCCGCCATCACCGATGCGCAGCTGCTGGCAGACGAAGCCCGCTACAGTTCCTACGGCGACACCGTGCACTACGTCGATCCGCCGAAGATCTTCCAGCGCTGCGAAGGCAGCTACATGTTCGATGCCGCCGGCACTCCGTATCTGGATCTGCAGATGTGGTACTCGGCGTGCAACTTCGGCTACGCCAACCAGCGCCTGAACAATGCGCTGAAGGACCAGATCGATACCCTGCCACAGGTCGCCAGCCAGTACCTGCACCCTACGCGCGTGCAGCTGGCCAAGACGATTGCCGTCGACATGCACGAAAAATTCGGCCTCGATGGCCGCGTGCATTTCAACGTGGGTGGCGCGCAGGCGGTGGAAGATTCGCTGAAGATCGTCCGCAACGCGCGCAACGGCAAGAGCCTGATGTTCGCCTTTGAAGGGGGTTACCACGGTCGCACCCTGGGCGCGTCGTCGATCACCTCCAGCTACCGCTACCGCCGCCGCTACGGCCACTTCGGCGAACGCGCGATGTTCATCCCGTTCCCGTATCCGTTCCGCCGCCCCAAGGGCATGACCCCGGACGAATACTCCGACCACTGCGTGCACCAGTTCGAGCGCCTGTTCGAAAGCGAGTACAACGGCGTGTGGGATCCCAAGGTCGGCCAGGCCGAGTACGCCGCGTTCTATGTCGAGCCGATCCAGGGCACCGGTGGCTATGTCATCCCGCCGCGCAACTTCTTCAAGGGCCTCAAGCGCGTGCTGGACAAGTACGGCATCCTGATGGTGGTCGATGAGATCCAGATGGGCTTCTGGCGTACCGGCAAGCTGTGGGCGATCGAGCATTTCGATGTCACCCCCGACGTGCTGGTGTTCGGCAAGGCGCTGACCAACGGCCTGAATCCGCTTTCGGGCCTGTGGGCGCGCGAAGAGCTGATCAACCCGACCGTATTCCCGCCGGGCTCGACCCACTCCACGTTCAATTCCAACCCGCTCGGCACCCGCCTGGGCCTGGAAGTGCTGAAGCTGGGCAAGGAAATGGATTACGAGCGTACCGTGCCGGAAAAGGGCGCCTACTTCCTCGATGGATTGCGTGGCCTGCAGAAGCGCCATCCGGAAATCGGTGATGTGGATGGCCTGGGCCTGGCACTGCGTGCGGAAATCTGCGCCGCCGACGGCTTCACCCCCAACCGTGAGCTGCTCGATCGCATGGTCGACATCGGCCTGGCCGGCGACCTGCTGCACGACGGCAAGCGCATGGGCCTGGTGCTGGATGTGGGCGGTTGGTACAAGAACGTGATCACCTTTGCGCCGTCGCTGGACATCACCTACGCCGAGATCGATCTGGCAATCACCCTGCTGGACCAGCTGTTGAACAAGGCCAAGGGCTGAGTTCGCATGCGCTGCCGGTTCCCGTGCCCCTGATGGACATGAACCCACGTGCGTCCAGCACTGCGCTGGAACCGGCCGCGCTGCTGGAGGGCTTCCTTGCCCATCCCCCGGTCGGATTCGATGCCGGGCGGCTGCCCAGCGGCCTGCCGACGTTCCGCGCGCCGCTGGATCTGACCACCACGATGGACGACACACTGCGCGGCAGGCTTCTTGGCCTGCCGCTGTCGCGCCTGTGGTGGCCGTGGCTGACCTGGCAGACGCGTTTCATCGGCGCCACCAGCACCGAGTACACGCCGCTGCCGGCGCATGTCGCACCGTCGGCGCTGGCCGACGATGTGATGCGTCACGCCAGCGCGGATTCCCGCCTGCTGGTGGTCAAGGACCTGGCCATCGATTCGCCGCTGCTTGATGATGCCGCCAATGCGCACAGCGGGGCTTTCCTGCAGGCCTTGCTGGCACGCGGCTTCGTCGAGCTGGAAGGCATGCCGCTGGCTTGGGTGGCAATCGATTTCGATTCGCTGGATGGCTATCTCGGGCGCCTGTCGTCCTCGCGCCGCAAGAACATCCGGCGCAAGCTGCGTTCGCGTAACGACCTGCAGATCGAGTGCATCGCCACCGGCGATCCGGCACTGGCCGACCCGCAGCTGCAGGCTGAACTGCATGCGCTCTATCTGGGCGTGTACGCGCAGAGCGCAGTTCACTTCGACCAGCTCGGCCTGCCCTACTTCCGGCACCTTCTGGCCGACAGCCAGGGCCAGGGGCGGATATTCCTGTACCGCCACAAGGGCCGGCTGATCGGCTGGAACCTGTGCTACGTGCACGCCGGCAAGCTGGTGGACAAATACATCGGCCTGTCCTATCCGCAATCGCGCGACCACAACCTGTACTCGGTCAGCTGGATGCACAACCTGGAGTACGCGTTGCAGCATGGGCTCAGTCACTATGTCGCCGGCTGGACCGATTCGCGCATCAAGGCCGAGCTGGGCGCCCGCTTCACCTCCACCCGGCATGCGATCCACGCCCGTTCCCCACTGCTGCGTGCCGCCCTGCGCAGGCTGGCCCCGCATCTGCAGGGCGAACCGGATGGAGGTGGCTGAATGATGCCGGTCCGGCCGCCCCTGATCCTCGACCTTGATAGCGGCGTACTGCCGTTGCCGCAGGCGCGCACGCTCGAGCTGCACCAGTGGCATGACCCGTTGCGCTTTGCCTGCCGCAGCACCACGCTGGCGCGCTTCGCAGCAGACGTACTGTCGCCACTGCCAGCGCAGCTCGGCACGGTCATGCTCGGCAGCGGCGACTTCCACCATCTCAGCCTGGCACTCCTGCAGCGCATGCGCAGCCACGCGCCCTTCCAGCTGGTGGTGCTGGACAACCATCCGGACAACATGCGGTTCCCTTTCGGCATGCATTGCGGCTCGTGGGTGAACGCCGCCAGCAGGCTGCCGCAGATCTCGCACATCCATGTACTCGGGATCACCTCCAGCGACATCGGCCTCGGCCATGCCTGGGAGAATCACTGGCGGCCGCTGATGAGGGGCCGCCTGACGTACTGGTGCACGGACGTGGACGTCAGCTGGGGCCATCGCCTCGGCATGGGCCGTGCCTTCCGCCGCTTCGATCATCCCGAGGCCATGGTGGCCACATTCGCCGCCGAGCAGGCCAGGTCGCCACAGCCGACCTACCTCTCGATCGACAAGGATGTATTCGCCGAGGACGTGGCCCGCAGCAACTGGGACCAGGGCTGCTTCCAGCTGGAACACGCGCTGGTGGTGATCGAGGCGCTGCGCGCCGGCGGCCTGGCCGGCAGTGACATCACCGGCGAAGTGTCGCTGGCCAACTACCAGAGCCGCTTCAAGCGCTGGCTGTCGTCGCTGGATGGCCAGCCCGACGTCAGCGCCGATGATCTCCCGCTGTGGCAGGCCCGGCACCAGCAGGTGAACCGCGAGCTGCTGGCGGCGATGGCCGCCGTGCCCACGGCCTGTTGACCGCTTCGATGGTGTCGGCCGCTGGCCGAGATGGCTTCGGTAGTGCCGGCCGCTGGCCGGCAATGCCAACCTAGGTTGGCAACTACCAGACCCAGGCAGAGTCGGTAGTGCCGGGCCGCTGGCCGGCAACTTCATCGTTGCCAGGCTCATCAGGATGCCGGCCAGCGGCCGGCACTACACTGGTTTCCCGCCCAAGGAGCCGCCACCATGCCCCAGACCGTCATCCCGCAGCTGCGCATGCGCCACGCCGATACCACGCTGCCGTTCTACGTGCAGGGGCTCGGCTTCGTGGTCGACTGGGAACACCGCTTCGAACCCGGCTTCCCGCTGTTCGCGCAGCTCACCCGCGATGGCCAGACGATCTTTCTCACCGAACACAGCGGCGACTGCGAAGTCGGCGGTGCGGTGTACTTCATCGTCGAAGACGTCGATGCCCTGCACCGCGCCTTCAGTGCCGCCAACGTGCCGATCGAGCAACCGCCGCATGACACCGACTGGGGCAGCCGCGAGATGCTGTTGCGCGATCCGGACGGCAACCACCTGCGCTTCGCCACCCACGCCAGCTGAAGCCACCTGGCTTGAGCTGAATATACGAAACGTATACGATTCGTATATACCCCGCTTCAGGACTGCCCATGGGCATCGTCAACATCGATGACATCCTGCACGACCAGCTGCGTCGTGCCTGCACCGTCTCCAGCCGCTCGATCAACGCCCAGGCCACCTTCTGGATCCGGGTCGGCATGCTGTGCGAGATGAACCCCACGCTGAGCTTCCAGGACATCGTCGCCAGCGAACTGCGCGCGGCCGGTGTGCAGCCACAGGCGCTGGCTGCCGGGCGGGCCTGACATGACCATGATCAAGCGCCCCGACGAGATCGCGCTGATGGCTGAATCGGGTCGCCTGCTGGCGCAGGTGTTCGCCGCACTCGACCAGCTGCCGCTGCAGGGCCGCAGCACGATGGAGATCAACGACTTCGTCGAACGCATGATCGTTGATGAGCTGCAGGCGCGGCCGGCCAGCAAGGGCCAGTACGGCTTCCCGTACGTGCTCAACACCTCGATCGACAACGTGATCTGCCATGGCGTGCCCAGCACCAGCGACGTGCTGCGCAATGGCCAGATCGTCAACCTCGACATCACTCTGGAAAAGAACGGCTACATCGCCGACTCCAGCACCACCTACCTGGTGGGTGAGGTGGATTACCCCGCACGCAAGCTGGTGCAGGTGGCCTACCAGGCGATGTGGAAAGGCATCGCCGCCGTACGTCCTGGTGCTCGCCTGGGCGACATCGGCCATGCCATTGCCCGCCACGCGCGCAGCCATGGCTACAGCGTGGTGAAGGAGTACTGTGGCCACGGCATCGGCCAGGAAATGCACGAGGAGCCGCAGATCCTGCACTACGGCCATCCCGGCACCGGCATGGCGCTGGAGGAAGGCATGGTGTTCACCATCGAACCGATGCTCAACCAGGGCAAGCCGGCCATCCGCCAGCAACCGGACCAATGGCCGGTATACACCCGCGACGGCAAGCTGTCGGCGCAGTTCGAACACACGGTGGCGGTAACCGGCAACGGCGTACGGGTGCTGACCCTGCGACCGGACGAAACGCCGCTGTGCGCGGTGGATGCAGCCTAGAGCGGGCGCAGCAGCAACAGCGTCGCCAGGCAGAACATGAAGATCGCCACGCTGGCATCGAGCACCCGCCAGGCAGACGGATTGCGGAACAGCGGCTGCAGCAGGCGCGCGCCATAGCCCAACGTGCAGAACCACGCCACGCTGGCAACACAGGCACCGGCGGCGAAGGCCCAGCGCAGATCGCCGGGGTAGCGCGTGGACAGGCCGCCGAGCAGCACCACCGTGTCCAGGTACACGTGCGGATTGAGCAGGGTGAAGGCAAGGCAGGTCAGCAACACCTCTCGTCCACTGCCGCCCTGCGTCTCAGCGGCGGCCAGTGCACTGCCACCCTGCCACGCGCGCAGCCCCGCCTGCAGGCCGTACCAGAGCAGGAATGCCGCGCCACCGAAGCGCAGCACCTGCAGCAGCAGCGGCCACTGCAGCACCAGCGCGCCCATGCCACCCACCCCGGCCAGGATCAGCACGATATCCGCGCCGGCGCAGGCCAGTACGACCGTTCCCACATGACGCTGCTGCAGGCCCTGGCGCAGTACGAAGGCGTTCTGCGCACCGATGGCGATGATCAGGCCGGCACCTGCGAACAGACCGGCGGCGGTAGCGGCAATCCACATCAGGGACGAGCCAGGCAGTGAAGGGACGCGCAGGGTGCGGCCAACGGTCCTGTTAAGACAATCTGCTTTTTCTTTATCCTGTGCAGAAAAACTGAAGAGGCTCCGCGTGGACCTGGTACATCCGCAACTGGCCGCCTTCGCTGCGGTGCTGGAAGAAGGCAGCTTCGAGGCTGCGGCACGCCGCCTGTCGATCAGCCCGTCGGCCCTGTCGCAACGGATCAAGGCGCTGGAGGACCGGCTCGGCCAGGTGCTGGTCGTCCGTCAGGCACCGTGCCGGCCCACCGCCGCAGGTGAAGCACTGCTGCGCCGGGTACGGCCGATGCAGGCATTGGAGGCCGAGGCGCTGGCCGAGCTGCTGCCCGAGCGCGGCAGCGACGCCGCGCGCACGCCGATCCCGCTGGCGGTCAACGACGATTCGCTCGATACCTGGTTCGTGCCGGCCATCGCCGAACTGCACCAGCGCCATGGCTACCTGTTCGACCTGCGCATGGATGATCAGGACCACACGCTGCAGCTGCTGCGCGATGGCAGTGTGCTTGGTGCGGTCACCGCCGAAAGCCGGCCGTTGAAGGGCTGCAACGTGCACCCGCTCGGCGCGATGCGCTACCACGCCATTGCCTCGCCGGGCTTCGCCCACCGGTACTTCAGCGACGGCATGCAGGCTGCGGCGCTGGCGCGCGCACCGATGCTGGTGTTCAACCGCAAGGATGAACTGCAATGGCGCTTCATGCGACGCCTGACCCGCGCGCGCCTGCAGCCGCCGCTACACTATCTGCCCTCCTCCACTGGTTTCGTCGAAGCCGCCGCGTGCGGACTCGGCTGGGGCATGGCCCCGGAAACCCTGGTCGCGCCCGCCGTGCGTGCCGGCCGCGTGGTGGTACTGGAACCCCGCCGCTGGCTCGATGTGCCGTTGTACTGGCAGCATGCCGCCGTGCGCTCAAGCACGCTGCAGCACATCACCCAGGCGCTGCGCACTGCGGCCAGCGGCACCCTACGTTGAGAACGACACGATGACCGCAGACCCGGGCTTCACGCGCAGACCACTACCGTTTGCCCACTTCTTCACTACAGGAACGGCATGCGCGTGAGCTGCCCACGGACAAGGATGCACCGCGTGCTCGGCGCTGCCGGACTGGCCCTGCTGGCCGGCCTGCCGCTGGCCGCAGGCGCACAGACCAGCACGCCGCCCGCGCTGGAATGGGAGCAGGCACGGCAGCGACTGGAACAGGTGTCCGATGCGCTGGCCGCCGCCGATGCCGGCGTGCGCAACAAGGAAGAACTGCAGGAAGCCACGCGCCTGCTGCGCCTGCCGGAGATCACCGGTGAAGTGCGCCGCCTGCAGTTCCAGAAGACCCTGACCCTGCCGCTGGGCTCGTTGGCGCCGGTGGCCGAGGCCTATGGCATCGACTCGCCGCTGTCATTCACCGAACGCGATTGGCGCACGCGACCGGTGGTGACCGCGGTGCTGCCGCTGTACACCGGCGGCCTCATTCCGGCGGCGCAGCGTGCTGCCGGTGCCGCCAGCGAACAGGCCAGCGCCGAGCGCGAGGCGCAACGACAGTCGTTGACCGTGCAGCTGGCCCAGGCCTATTTCGGCCAGCGCCTGGCCGAACAGGCAGTGGTCGTTCGCCGCGACGTGCGCGATGGCCTCAACCGCCATCTGTCCGATGCGGAAAAGCTGGAACGCGAAGGCTTCGCGACCCGTGCCCAGCGCCTGCAGGCCACCGTGGCCCGCGACAAGGCCGAGCGCGAGCACCAGAAGACACTCAATGATCTGGCCACCCTGAAGGCGGCACTGGCCACCCTGCTGCGCAGTGGCGGTGACGTGCAGCCGTTGTCGCCGCTGTTCGTGCAGCGCACCCCGCTGGAACCGGTCACCAGCTTCGAGCGCACCGCACAGGCAAGGCAGCCACAGATCGCCCGGCTGCGGGCCATCGTCGCCCAGGCCGAACAGGGCGTGCGTGTGCAACAGGCCAAGCTCAAGCCCACGATATTCCTGTTCGGCCAGTACGACTTCCGGCGCCGTGATGAAATGCTGACCGACCCGGACTGGGCATTCGGCATCGGCCTGAAGTACACCTTCCTGTCGCCCAACTCGCGGCCAGCGCAGATCGCCGCCGCACGCGCGCAGCAGGAACAGGCCGAAGCCGGACTGCGCGAGGCCGAGAACCAGGTCGCGCTGGGCGTGCGCAAGGCCTGGAACGAACTGGAAACCGCGCGGCAGCAGTTCGTGCTGCTCGACAGCAGCATCGCCCAGGCAGACGAGAACCTGCGCCTGCAGGAGCTGGCCTTCCGCGAAGGCCAGGCCACCTCGCTGGATGTGATCGATGCGCGGCTCGGCCTCGGTGGCGCCCGTGTCGAACGTGCGCAGGCCGCCTACCAATACGATGTCGCCCTGGCACAGTTGCTTGAGGTGAGTGGACAGATGGACCGCTTCGAAGAATATCGGCGGCGTGCAGACGAGGTGATCGATCATGAGTGATGTATTGCACGACGAAGCGTCGACGCCAGCGGGCAAGCGTCGTCTGGGGCCGATCCTGGTCGTGGTGCTGCTGGTGGCGGTGGTGGTCGGCCTGTGGCTGGCCTGGCGCAGCCCCGCCGACCAGATCCAGGGCATGGCCGATGCGGACACCCTCAACGTGGCCGCCAAGATCACCGCGCGCGTGGCCGAGCTGAAAGTGCGCGAGGGCGATCGCGTACAGGCCGGGCAGGTACTGTTCCTGCTCGACAGCCCGGAAGTGGCAGCCAAGGAACAGCAGGCGCACGGCGCCCTGGCTGCTGCGCAGGCCGTGGCCGACAAGGCCGATGCCGGTGCGCGCAGCGAAGATATCCGCGCTGCCGAAGCAAACTGGAAGCGCGCCGAGGCCGGCGCCACCCTGGCCGAAGCCACCTACCGGCGCGTGCAGAACCTGTTCAACGAAGGCGTGATGACCCGGCAGAAGCGCGACGAAGCCGCGGCCCAGGCCACCAGCTCACGCGAGCTGGCCCGCGCCGCCCGCGCGCAGTACGACATGGCATTGACCGGTGCCCGCGAGCAGGACAAGCGGGCCGCGCAGGGGCAGGTGCAGCAGGCCCAGGGCGCAGTGGCAGAGGTGAATGCCGCACGCGTGGAAGTGGAAGGACGCGCGCCGGTGGCTGGCGAAATCAACAAGCGCATGGCCGATCCCGGTGAACTGGTGCCGGCCGGCTACCCGGTGTTCACCCTGGTGGACATCGACCGCATGTGGGTATCGATGAACCTGCGCGAATCGCAGATGCAGGGGCTGAAGGTCGGCAGCCGGCTGCGCGGCAGCGTGCCGGCGCTCGGCAAGGACGACGACTTCGAGGTCTACTTCATCAATCCCGCCGGCGACTACGCCACCTGGCGCACTACCCGCCAGTCTTCCGGCTATGACGTGCGCAGCTTCGAAGTGCGGGTGCGCCCGGTGCGCCGCATCGAGGGCTTCCGCCCCGGCATGAGCGTGCTGTTCGCATGGCCGCAGCACTGAATACCGGCAACGGCGGGTTCAGCGGCTCCTGGCGGCGCGAGCTGCGTACGTTGCGCAACAACCGTGCCGATCTGGCGCTGGTAACCCTGCTGCCGCTGTTGATGCTGGGGATGATGGCGTGGATGTTCTCCGCCTCGGTGATGCGCGATGTGCCGATCGCCGTGGTCGATCTTGATCACAGCAGCGACAGTCGCCTGCTGCTGCGCATGCTCGATGCCAGCCCCGGTGTACGCATCGCCAGCCAGCCGGTGGATATGGAACAGGCGCATGCACAGCTGCGCCGGCTGGACGTCTTTGCCGTGGTGCTGGTGCCACGCGATGTCACCCGTCAGGCGCTGCGTGGCCGCCAGGGCACCGTGTTCGCCTATTACAACGCCACCTACATGACCACCGGGCAGTCCGCCGCGCGTGACATCGGCGATGCCGTCGCCGCGTGGAATGCGCGGCTGCTGCGCGAGCGCATCGGCCTGCAGGTCGGGCCGGGCAAGCTGCGTGCCGCGCCCATCGCGGTGCAGTCGGACATCCTGTTCAATCCGGCGCGCAGCTACGAACTGTTCCTGCTGCCGCTGATCTTCCCGGCGGTGCTGTCGCTGGTGCTGGCGCTGGCGGTGGCCGGAAGCCTTGGCCGCGAGATCCGCGATGGCACGCTGCCGGCCTGGCTCGGCCACGCGCCATGGTCGGCCATTGCCGGCAAGCTGCTGCCCTACGTCGCGCTGTTTTCGCTGTATGGCGCGCTGGGTGTGGCCTACCTTGCCTGGCTGCGTGGCGACGGCATCGCCGGCAGCCTGCTCCTGCTGCTGCTCGCGCAACCCCTGTTCTACCTCGCCACCGCGGCCTACGCACTGTTCTTTGTCGGCATTACCCGTGACATGGGCACCGCGTTGTCCGCGGTGGGCCTGAGCATCGGCACTGCCCTGGCCTTCTCCAGCGCCACCTTCCCGGTCATCGATGCGCCGCTGTTCACCCGCGTCTGGCACCTGCTGCTGCCGCTCAGCGCCTACATCAAGCTGCAGACGCAGCAGCAGTTCATCGGCTCGCCGTTGCTGGTCTCGCTGTGGCCGCTGGCGACGCTGCTGCTGATGATCGTGGTTGCCGGTGGCATCGGTGGCTGGCGCCTGCTGACCTTCGCGCGCACGCCACAGGCCGCGCAGCCGGCCGGAGCCGGCGCATGAGCGCGATCTGGCGCAGCCTGCGGCAGACACTGCTGGCCGTATTGTGCGACCGCTACGCGATCGTGGTGATGGTCGGCGCGGTGATCCTGTACTCGTTCTTCTACCCGGCCGCCTATCGCCATCAGGTGGCCGGCAACCTGCCCGTGCTGGTGGTCGATGAAGACCACAGCGCCACCAGCCGAGAACTGCTGCGCAAACTGGATTCACTGCGCGTGGCGCATGTGGTCGGGCAGCCGGCCGATCTGCAGGCGGCGCGCGTGCAGCTGGAAGCCGGGCGCGCCGAGGGCATCGTGCTGATCCCCCGCAATCTGGAGCGCGACATCCTGCGCGGCCATCCGGCCAAGCTGGTGCTGCTCGGCAACGGCGCCTATCTCGGCCGCGCCAGCTGGGTGCTGGGCAGTGTGGCTGATGCGCTGGGCGCGTTCGGTCGCGATGCGGCCATCACCCAGGCCGCCTTCATGGGCGCGCCACAGGCACCGCCGGTCACGCTCGTGCAACGGCCGCTGTACAACACGCAGGAAGGCTATGGCAGCGCCATCGTGCCCGGCGTAGCCGAACTGATCGTGCATCAGACCCTGCTGATGGGCATCGGCGTGCTGCTGGGCGGGCGCCGTCTGCAGCTCGGCCGACGCCTGCGCTTCGACCTGCCCACGCTGGCCGGCATGGGCCTGGGCTTTGGCCTGATCGGCCTGTTCGGCCTGTTCTGGTATGCCGGCTTCACGGCGTGGGTGCAGGACTATCCGCGCGGCGGCAATCCGCTGGGCCAGCTGCTGGGCGGCACCTTGTTCATCGCCGCGACCGTGGCTTTCGGCCTGTTCGTCGGCAGCTTCTTCCGCACCCGCGAACGCGCTTTCCAGTACATCATCGCCACCTCCATTCCGCTGTTCTTCCTGGCCAGCCTGTCCTGGCCTGCAATGATGACCCCACGCCCACTGGTATGGCTGGCGCAGCTGCTACCCACCACATCGGGCATCAATCTGATGGTGCGCCTGAACCAGATGGACGCCCGCCTGGTCGAAGTCAGCCACGAACTGATCACTCTCAGCGTCCTGCTGCTGCTCTACGGCGGCCTCGCCATCTGGCGCCTGCTCGCAACAAACGGAACGCAGGGGATCAAGCCGTAGACGGCCGGTGGGGGAACTGCGATTCGATCCCCTCCTTCCCCTCTTTCCCAACGAAGAACGCCGGCACAGGGCCGGCGTTCGGGTACCGCTATGTGGAAGGGGTGTTGCAGGTGAGTCAGCGATAGACGCGCTCGCAGCGGCGTTCGACCACGCGATCACCGGATTTCTGCTGGTGATTGCCCTGGATCTGGCGGCCCGCAGCGCCGCCGGCAACCGCGCCGGCAACCGTCGCCAGTTTCTTGCCGTTGCCGCCACCGACCTGGTTGCCCAGCAAGCCGCCCACCACCGCGCCGGTGGCGGTACCGGTGATGCGATTGGGATCACGCGAATTGCGCTGCACTTCAACGTTCTTGCAGACCACGCGGCTGCCATCGTTGAACTTGCGCCCTTCATCACGCGGGCCGTAGTTCTGCGCGCCAGCAACCGAGCTTGCTGCCAGCAGCGTGCCCAGCACCATCAATCGGGTCGAGGTCTTCATGGCCATCTCCTGTGTTCCGGTATGGGCCGAGTTTCCTCTGCCGCTTGGCAACTTGAAGTGAAATAGGCGTCGTTGCCGCTTGATGGGCCATCTTCGGTTCATGAAACAAAATGCGCCCACCGCGACCCAGCGTCGCGATGGGCGCCGTCTCCCACCCGGCCTAGAACTCTTCCCAGCCGCCCGTGTTGGCCGCCAGCGGCGGAGCACGGGGCGGCATCGCTGCGCTGCGCCGCATCGGCGGCACGGTTGCCGCCACCGCTGCCAGCATCGGGCGTACCGCCGCGCTTGCTGCAGTGACCCCGGTGCGGAACACCGATACCGCCTCGCCCAGCAGGTTGGCCTGCTCTTCCATCGAACGCGCCGCAGCACTGGCTTCTTCCACCAGCGCCGCGTTCTGCTGGGTGGTTTCGTCCATCTGCATCACCGTCTGGTTGACCTGCTCGATGCCCGAGCTCTGTTCCTGCGATGCTGCGGAAATCTCGGCCATGATGTCGGTCACCCGCTGCACCGATGCCACGATTTCGCCCATTGTCGTACCTGCCTGGCGCACCAGCAGCGAGCCGTCGGCGACCTTGCCCACCGACTCTTCGATCAAGCCCTTGATCTCCTTGGCTGCGCCGGCAGAGCGCTGCGCCAGCGTGCGGACCTCGCTGGCGACCACCGCAAAACCACGCCCCTGTTCACCTGCCCGCGCGGCTTCCACCGCTGCGTTCAAGGCCAGGATGTTGGTCTGGAAGGCAATGCCATCGATCACGCTGATGATCTCGGCGATTTTCTTCGAAGACGCCTCGATGGCAGTCATCGTGGTCACCACCTGGCCCACCACCTCTCCCCCCTGCGATGCCACGCCATGCGCGCCGATCGCCAGCTGGTTGGCCTGGCGGGCGTGCTCTGCGTTCTGCTTCACCGTGGAGGTCAGCTCTTCCATCGAGGCGGCGGTCTCTTCCAGGTTGGCGGCCTGCTGCTCGGTGCGCCGCGACAGGTCGGTGTTGCCCGAGGCGATCTCGCCTGCGGCCAGGTTGATGCTGGATGCGCTGGTCTGGATACGGCCGACAATCCCGGTCAACTGCTCCACCGTGGCATTGCAGTCGTCACGCATCCGCGCGAACACCCCGTGGAAATCCCCCTGCATGCGCACGGTCAGATCGCCATCGGAGATCGCCTGCAGCAGAGCCGACACCTGTACCAGGTTTTCGTCGGTGGTCTGCATCAAGCGGTTGAGGCCGGTCACCATGTCGCGGAAATCGTGTTCGAAGCGCGTTTCGTCGCCACGCAGGCTGAAGTCGCCAGCGGCCGCAGCCGTGGCCAAGCGGCGGATCTCGCCGTTGATGGCCGACAGGCTGGCCTTGGTCTCGTCCATCGCCTGGGTGATCGCGGCCTTCTCACCCGGCAGGCGATCCATGTCCACCGACAGGTCACCGCGCGCGTAGTGCTTCATCACCTCGATCAGGCGGTTCTGCACCTGCACGTGCGAGCCCACCAGCGCGTTGGTGTCGTGCACCATCCGACCGTAGTCGCCGGGGAAGGCGCTTTCATCCATGCGGTAGCTCAGGCTGCCGTCGTCGTGCTGGCGAGCCATCTCGCCCTGCGCGGCCATCACCGCCTGCAGTTGCCCCTGCATCCGCTGCATCGACTTCAGCAGCTGGGTCACTTCATCGTTGCCCGAAGCGTCGATGACGTTGTCCAGGCGGCCGCTGGCGATGCCATCGGCCAGTTTCACCGCGCCCTGCAACGGTCGGGTCAGGCTGCGGGTGATCGCCCAGGCTGCCAACGCGCCAAGAAGGAGGCTCAGAACGCCGAAGGCGATCGAGAGCGTGCCCGTCCATGCCTCGGTGGCGCGGTATTCCTGCCGGCTGCGCTCGGTCAAGGTTTCCTGGTGCCGCAGCAGGCTGGAAATGGCGCCATTCCACGCCGACGCCAGGCTGTGCTCGGCCAGCAGTTCCTTCGCCGCGCCATCGTAGTCACCCGCCTGCATCCTCGCATGCAGCTGCGCGGTGGACGCATCGGTGGCCTTGCGTGCCGCCGCGATCTGCGCCACCAGCGTATCGCCGGTGGCATCGCGCGGAATGCTGATGTACTTGCCCCAGATACCGTCGTAGGTGCGGCCCAGTTCCTGCGCCCGCTGGTAATCCTTGTCGAACTCCTCGCCACGCTTGATCACCATCAACCGGCGATGCATCAGCATCGCGTTGTTGGTATCGAGCATGTCATTCAACAGCCGCATCTTGACCATGTTCACGCCTACCACTTTCTCGAACTGGGCGGACTTCAGATGGTTTCCGTACAGCACCAGGCCGACGATGGCGAGGATGAACAGCAACAGCAGACCGAAGCCGGCGGAAAGCCGGGAACCCACACGGAGGTTGCGTAAGGCGAGCATCTCAATTCCCTTGATCGTGGCCCTACCCTCGGTGGCGGCACGATATGGGGAAACTTTAAGGCGCGCGGAATTGCAACCCACCAATAATGTGAACTGGTTCAAAAATCACCCTGTCCCCGCTCATTCATTCCGGAATGAACGGGAAAGGGATTAACTCCTCCCGGCACCGGCCAGTGCTAATGCTGTACCGGCGTATAGATAATGCTGAGGTAGTACTGCTGCCCGCGCTTCTCGGAAACAATCGTTTCTGTGAGCGTGATGGTCGAATCGCCGGTCACCCATTCAGTGCTCAATACCGCGGGCTTGTCACGCGGGCGATCGGCCGTCTCGCTGACCCGTGCTGGCGTGCCATGGCGGTCCATCAACACCTTCTTTACCCGGTTGTATCGATATTCCGACCCCTGGCCTGCCCGGATCTGCTCATTGGTTACCGTCGCAACGCGATCCAGATATATCGCTTGCAGCGGACTGTCGGCGCCTCGCACACCAAAGAACGCGACGAAGGAAATGCCGTCAATCCGATAATCCTCGATCACCGGACCGCAGCTGCGCGCATAGCGTTTCAGCTCAGGCTGGTTACGCTCCTGCTCGGCGCATTCACGTGCAGCCAGCTTGCCGTCAAGAGACGCTTCGAGCTGGGCGGCCGTCGCACCCCACGAAACACCTTCGAACCCGGAATCAGCAGCCAGCGCCACACCCGGCGCCGCCGAAGCCATCGCCAGCATCACGCAGGCCGTGAGCCTGCCGGCCCAACGCCGCGAACCCGCACGGACAACTTCTGCACCCATGTTTCCGTTCCTCATCCCATCCATCTCCATGTCTCGCCCGTCCTCGACGCTCTGGTCGCTGCGCATGCAGCACATCCAGGCGCACTGCTTATCGACCGGATCGGGACATTCTGAAGCAGCCGGCCATCTCCAGCACGACCCTTCATCCAGGCAACGCTACAGTCACGCCATGACCCTTTCCCTGCAGATCGATGGCGCCGCCATCACCGACATCGCCAGCCTCTATGCCGAAATCAACCGTGTATTCATGGCGGGAGAGAGCTGGCAGCTCGGCGCCAGCCTCGATGCGCTCGATGACCTGCTGTACGGCGGCTACGGCGTGCTGCATGGCCATGCCACGGCAACCGTGGTGTGGCGGGACATCAACCACAGTCGCACCGCCCTTGGCCGCGATACCACGAGGGCGTGGCTGTTGGCCAAGCTTGAACACCCCGCCGCCTTCAACGGTGCCGTCCTGGCGCGGCAGTTGGCAGCGCTGGACCGCGGCGAAGGCCAGACCTATTTCGAGATCGTGCTCGAGATCTTCGCCACCCATCCGAACATCACGCTGGTGACGGCCTGATCTGCGCCCAACCTGCTCGTGCCGGACGGCTGCGCTCGCCGGGAATCGCCGCAGCCCCGGCCCCTACCCGTTAACATGTACGCCCCTGTTCCTGCGTCCGCCCCGCTGCCCTCCGGCGCGAGCGGACGCCCTTGATCCACGAGCCCCATGTCCAAAGACAAGTCCGCCGAACACACCCCGCTGATGAAGCAGTTCTTCGCCGCCAAGTCCGAGTACCCGGACCTGCTGCTGTTCTTCCGCATGGGCGACTTCTACGAGCTGTTCTACGACGACGCGCGCAAGGCCGCACGCCTGCTGGACATCACCCTCACCCAGCGCGGCAGCTCCGGCGGCGCGCCGATCCCGATGGCCGGTGTGCCGGTGCACGCCTATGAGGGCTATCTGGCACGGCTGGTGGCACTGGGCGAATCGGTAGCGATCTGCGAACAGATCGGCGATCCGGCATTGGCCAAGGGCCTGGTCGAGCGCAAGGTGGTGCGCATCGTCACCCCCGGCACGGTCACCGACGAGGCGCTGCTGGATGAGCGCCGCGACACCCTGCTGATGGCGTTGTCGCGCAGCAAGTCCGGCTACGGCCTGGCCTGGGCCGACCTGGCCGGCGGACGCTTCCTGGTCAACGAAGTGGATACCGATGATGCGCTGGAGGCCGAACTGGCACGCCTGGAGCCGGCCGAGCTGCTGGTGCCCGATGAAGAAAACTGGCCCGAGTTCCTGCGCCAGCGCAGTGGCGTGCGCCGCCGCGCGCCGTGGCTGTTCGACGCCGACAGTGGTCGTCGCCAGCTGCTGAACTTCTTCAAGCTGCACGATCTCAGCGGTTTCGGCATCGATGACAAGCCACGTGCCACCGCTGCTGCCGGCGCCTTGCTGGGCTATGTGGAAGAAACCCAGAAGCAGCGCCTGCCGCACCTGACCTCCATCTCGATGGAAACCGCCGGCGAAGCGATCGCGATGAACGCGGCCACGCGTCGCCACCTGGAACTTGATACACGTGTCGACGGTGATACCCGCAACACCCTGCTCGGTGTGCTCGACAGTACGGTAACGCCGATGGGCGGCCGCCTGCTGCGCCGCTGGCTGCATCGTCCGCTGCGCCTGCGCGAGGTGCTGGTGCAGCGCCACCACGCGGTGGAGACATTGATCGATCGCGGCAGCGACGCCGACATCCGCGAGCAGTTCCGTCGCCTTGGCGATCTTGAACGCATCCTCACCCGCGTCGCGCTGCGCTCGGCACGACCGCGCGATTTCTCCACCCTGCGCGATGGCCTGGGCCTGCTGCCGGCCGTGCGCGAGGTGCTGGCACCGCTGGATTCGCCGCGCCTGCAGACCCTGCATGCCGCACTTGGCGAGCACGACGAATGCGCGCATCTGCTGGCCAGCGCCATCGCCGAGATGCCACCGCTCAAGCTCAGCGATGGCGGCGTACTGGCCGACGGTTTCGATGCCGAGCTGGATGAACTGCGGCGGCTGTCGACCCACGCCGACCAGTTCCTGGTCGATCTGGAACAGCGCGAACGCGAGAGCAGCGGCATCGCTACGCTGAAGGTCGGCTACAACCGCGTGCACGGCTACTACATTGAAATCAGCAAGGGCCAGTCCGAGCGCGCGCCGGTGCATTACACCCGCCGGCAGACGCTGACCAACGCCGAGCGCTACATCACCGAAGAACTGAAGGCGTTCGAGGACAAGGTGCTGTCCGCGCGCGACCGCTCGCTGTCGCGAGAGAAGTACCTGTACGAGCAGTTGCTGGATACCCTCGGCACACAGCTGGAACCGCTCAAGCAATGCGCTGCCGCGCTGAGTGAACTGGACGTGCTGGCCGCCTTCGCCGAACGCGCGCAGGCGCTGGACTGGGCGCGCCCGGAACTGCAGGCCGAGCCGTGCCTGAAGATCGAACGCGGCCGCCATCCGGTAGTGGAAGCGGTGCGCGACCAGCCGTTCGAGCCGAACGACCTGGACCTGCATCCGGACCGTCGCATGCTGGTCATCACCGGCCCCAACATGGGCGGTAAATCAACCTACATGCGGCAGAACGCGCTGATCGTGCTGCTGGCCCACATCGGCAGCTTCGTGCCGGCCAGCCGTGCGCTGATCGGACCGATCGACCGCATCCTGACCCGCATCGGCGCCGGTGATGATCTGGCCCGTGGGCAGTCCACCTTCATGGTCGAGATGGCCGAGACCAGCTACATCCTGCATCACGCCACCGCGCACTCGCTGGTATTGATGGATGAGATCGGCCGCGGCACGTCCACCTACGACGGCCTGGCGCTGGCCGATGCGGTGGCCCGCCACCTTGCATACGAGAACCGCTGCTACACGCTGTTTGCCACCCACTACTTCGAACTGACCGCGCTGGCCGACGAGCAGCACGAGGGCGGCCGCAGCGGCATCGCCAACGTGCATCTGGACGCCGTCGAGCACGGCGAAGCACTGGTGTTCATGCATGCAGTGAAGGATGGCCCGGCCAACCGCAGCTTCGGCCTGCAGGTGGCCGCCCTGGCCGGCCTGCCGCGCGCCACCGTGGCGCAGGCGCGCAGGCGCCTGGCCGAGCTGGAACAGCGCGGCGGCGAAAGCCACGCTGCCGAACTCGCTCCGCAGGCGCTGGACGCCCCGCAGCAGTTCGGGCTGTTTGCCGCTCCGCCGAACAAGGCGCAGGAAGCACTGGCGGCGATCGACCCGGACGAACTGACCCCGAAGCAGGCGCTGGAAGCGCTGTACCGGCTGAAGGCGTTGCTGTAACCATTCGCCGGGCATGGCCCGGCGCTACCGATGCCGCGCTGCCGGGTCCAGCGGCATGAACCCTTCGCATTTCCGTAGTGCACGCGGCGTTATGCTCGGGCGGTTCTTCCTTCACACACTGGAGACCGCCATGAACACCGAATCCCTCGCCGCATCCCTTTTCCAGCAGTTGCAGCAGGGCCAAGGCCTGCAGCAGGTGTCGCAGCAGCTCGGGCTGGACAGCAGCCAGGCCACCCAGGCGGTCGGCAGCGCACTGCCCCTGCTGTTGGGTGCGATGGGCCAGAACGCCAGTGAACCGCAAGGCGCGCAGTCGCTGCTCAATGCCCTGCAGCGCGACCATCTGGGTGCGGCCGGCGGTGGTGGCGGCTTCGATCTCGGCAGCATCCTCGGCGCCGTGATGGGCGGTGGTGGCGGCAATGCCACCAACGGTGCCGGCATCCTCGGTCACGTGTTCGGTGGCCAGACCTCGCAGGCAGCTGAAGCGCTGGGCCAGAAGACCGGCCTGGACAGCGGCACGTCCAGCCAGCTGCTGGCCATCCTCGCGCCCATCGTCATGTCATTCCTGGCCCAGCGGTTCGCCCAGGGTGGCAACCCCGGCCAGCTCAGCCAGGCACTGGGCCAGGAAGCGCAGCAGTCCGGCGGCGGCATCGGCAGCCTGCTCGGTGGCGCACTGGATCAGGACGGCGATGGCCAGTTCGGTGCCAGCGACCTGTTCAAGCTCGGCGCGGGACTGCTCAAGCGCTGATCGCGCACAACGGTCCAAGCCCTGCCGATCATAGGCAGCCACTATCGCATCGGTTGAATCAATCGAATTTACCCATCGTTAGGCGTTGCCTATGGTGGGTAGGCGATCCGATTCCCTCTTTCGCCAGTCCACAGGTAGAGACCCATGAAAAGCGAAGCGAAGTGCCCGTTCAACCATGCCGTCGTCGGTGATGCGACGACCAACCGCGACTGGTGGCCCAACCAGCTGCGCGTGGACCTGCTCAACCAGCACTCCGCGCGCTCCAACCCGCTCGATGCGGGTTTTGATTACGCCAAGGCCTTCAACGGCCTGGACTACAGCGCGCTGAAGGCCGACCTGAAGGCACTGATGACCGACTCGCAGGACTGGTGGCCAGCCGACTTCGGCCACTACGGCGGCCTGTTCATCCGCATGGCCTGGCACAGCGCCGGCACCTACCGCATCGACGATGGCCGCGGCGGCGGCGGCCGTGGCCAGCAGCGCTTCGCACCGCTCAACAGCTGGCCGGACAACGTCAGCCTGGACAAGGCGCGGCGTCTGCTCTGGCCGATCAAGCAGAAGTACGGCCAGGCCATTTCCTGGGCCGACCTGCTGATCCTTACCGGCAACGTCGCGCTGGAATCGATGGGCTTCAAGACGCTGGGCTTCGCCGGCGGCCGCCCCGATACCTGGGAACCGGACCAGGACGTGTACTGGGGCCGCGAGACCACCTGGCTTGGCGGCGATGTGCGCTACAAGCATGGCTCCGAAGGCGTGGAGGAAGACCACGGCGTGCTGGTGTCCGATGATGACGCCGACGGCGACGTGCACTCGCGCACGCTGGAAAACCCGTTGGCTGCCGTGCAGATGGGCCTGATCTACGTGAACCCGGAAGGCCCGGACGGCAATCCCGACCCGGTGCTGGCCGCCCATGACATCCGCGATACCTTTGGCCGCATGGCCATGGATGACGAGGAAACCGTCGCCCTGATCGCCGGCGGCCACAGTTTCGGCAAGACCCACGGCGCCGGCCCCGCCGACAACGTCGGCAAGGAACCGGAAGCGGCCGGCCTGGAAAGCCAGGGCCTGGGCTGGGCCAACAGCTTCGGCAGCGGCAAGGGCGGCGACACCATCACCAGCGGCCTGGAAGTCACCTGGACGCGCACCCCGGCGCAGTGGAGCCACGACTTCTTCGAGATCCTGTTCGGCAACGAATGGGAACTGACCAAGAGCCCGGCCGGCGCCCACCAGTGGGTGGCCAAGGACGCCGACGCGGTCATCCCCGACGCGCACGATCCGTCCAAGAAGCATCGCCCGACCATGCTGACCACCGATCTGTCGCTGCGCATGGACCCGGCCTATGAAAAGGTCTCGCGCCGGTTCCTCGCCGATCCGCAGGCCTTCGCCGATGCCTTCGCGCGCGCCTGGTTCAAGCTGACCCATCGCGACATGGGCCCGCGCGCGCGCTACCTGGGCCCGGAAATCCCGGCCGAGGAATTCATCTGGCAGGATCCGGTTCCCGAAGCGAAGCATCCGCTGCTCGACGCCAAGGACATTGCCGCACTCAAGCAGCAGATCGCCGCGACCGGCCTGAGCGTGGCCGAGCTGGTGTCCACCGCGTGGGCGTCGGCCTCGACCTTCCGCGGCTCGGACAAGCGCGGTGGCGCCAACGGTGCGCGCATCCGCCTGGCCCCGCAGAAGGACTGGGCGGTGAACCAGCCGCAGCAGCTGGCCAAGGTGCTGGCCGCGCTGGAAAAGGTGCAGGCCGGGTTCAACAGCGGCGGTGGCAAGCAGGTGTCGCTGGCCGACCTGATCGTGCTGGCCGGCGGCGTCGGTATCGAGCAGGCGGCCAAGGCCGGTGGCCATGCGCTCAGCGTACCGTTCACCCCGGGCCGCACCGATGCCAGCCAGGAACAGACCGACGTCGAGTCGTTCGCGGTGCTGGAACCGGTGGCCGATGGCTTCCGCAATCATCTCAAGGGCGCCTACAGCGTGCCGGGCGAAGCTTTGCTGATCGACAAGGCACAGCTGCTGACCCTGACCGCGCCGGAGATGACCGCACTGGTCGGCGGCCTGCGCGTGCTGGGCACCAATGCCGATGGCGGCACGCACGGCGTGTTCACCACGCGACCGGGCACGTTGAGCAACGACTTCTTCGTCAATCTGCTGGATATGGGAACGACGTGGAAGGCGACCGGCCGTGAGAGCTACGAAGGTCGCGGCCGCAACGACGGCGCTGCGCGCTGGACCGGCACCCGTGCCGACCTGGTGTTCGGTTCGAATGCGGTGCTGCGCGCACTGGCCGAGGTCTATGCCAGCGCCGACGGCGAAAAGAAGTTCGTACAGGATTTCATTGCCGCCTGGACGCGGGTGATGGAACTGGACCGCTACGACCTGCACGGTTGACCTGATCTGCTGTGTGCCAACCTTGGTTGGCACACAGCAGAACGCCCACCAAGGTGGGCGACTACCGGAATGCGCGCCGAGCCCATGATCTGGTAGATGCCAACCTTGGTTGGCACACGGCGGGCTGAAGCGCTCGCCGGGCCCTCCCGGCGGGGTCGCTCACAGCGCGTCGATATCACCCAATGCGCGGATCAACCGTCGCGCACGCTTGTCCGGCTTGTGCTCCGGCGCCTGGTAGCCGTCGCGCGCGGCAATACGCAACGCACGACGTTCCGCGCGCCGCGCCTTCGAAGCCTCACTCTCGACATACAGCTGCTGCGCCAGCGGCGCCGGCCCGCGCTGGTCACTCAGGCCCCGCACCTCGATATCGAAATGCTCCTCGCCACGGTCAACCTGGAGCTGCTCGCCCACACGCACCGCACGCGAGGATTTCGGCCGCTGCCCGGCCACGACCACCTTGCCGGTCTCGATCGCCTGTTTGGCCAGGCTGCGGGTCTTGAAGAAACGCGCCGCCCACAACCAGATGTCCAGGCGGACGCTGGGCGACAACGGGGAAAGCTCGGACATCGGTAAGGACTACTCCGTTCGCTTGTTCAGGGGGCGCGGGTTGTCGGGGTCGGTGCGGCAACCGCTGCCCCCGATCAATGCCGGCGTTCCGGCGGCCAGATCCTGGCGCTGGCTGCCGACCAGGCACTCGGGCCGGTCGGTTGGCCGCACCTGGGCATCACCCAGCCGGTCACCTGACGAACATGCGGCCAGCACGGCCGCTATCAAGGCCACTGCCAGCATCGGTACAGCCTGCTGTGAGTGATGCATTGCCACATCCTGCAAACCAGCTTGATGCTAGTGTGCGCCTCCCGGGATTCGATCACCACTCCATGGCCAAAGCGCCGCTTGACCTGACCTCCGGCCCTATCGGGCGCAACCTGCTGCTGTTCTCGCTGCCGATCCTGGCCGGCAACATCGCGCAGTCGCTGAATGGATCGGTGAACGCGGTGTGGGTCGGGCGCTTCCTGGGCGAGGCCGCACTGACGGCCACGGCCAACGCCAACAACATCATGTTTTTCCTGATCGGCTCGGTGTTCGGCTTTGGCATGGCCTCCAGCATCCTGATCGGCCAGGCCATCGGTGCGCGCGACATCGCGCAGGCACGACGCGTGGTCGGCACCAGCGCCACCTTCTTCATCGGCCTGTCGGTGATCATCGCCGTTGCCGGCTGGTTCCTGGCCCATCCGCTGCTGGAAGCAATGGGCACGCCGGCGGCCTCGTTGCCGCTGGCCGAGGCTTACCTGCGCATCATCTTCCTGGCGATGCCGACGCTGTACGCCTTCGCCTTCCTCAGCGCGGCCCTGCGCGGCGCCGGTGATTCACGCACGCCGTTCCGGTTCCTGCTGGTGTCGGTGGTGATGGACATCGCGCTGAATCCGGTACTGATCTTCGGCATGGGCCCGTTCCCGGAACTGGGCATCGCCGGCTCGGCCTGGGCCACGCTGGTGTCGCAGACGTTGTCGCTGGCCGGACTGCTGCTGTACATGCGGCACAAGCGGCACATGCTGTGGCTCGGCCGCGCCGACATGCACCTGTTCAAGCTGGACATGACCATCCTGCGCGCACTGGTGGTCAAGGGCGTTCCGATGGGCCTGCAGATGGTGCTGATCTCGCTGTCGGTGATCCTGCTGATGACCATGGTGAACCAGTACGGCACCGCCACCGGTGCGGCCTATGGCGCCTCGCTGCAGTTGTGGAACTACGTGCAGATGCCGGCGATGGCGATCGGCGCAGCGTGCTCGTCGATGGCGGCACAGAATGTCGGCGCGCAGCGCTGGGATCGCGTGCGAGGCACGGCACGCCAGGGCATCCTGTTCAACTTCCTGCTGACGGGCGCGCTGATCCTGCCGCTGGTACTGCTGGACCAGTATTCACTGGCCCTGTTCCTGCCGCAGGGCAGCGAGTCGCTGCAGATCGCACGGCACCTGAACCACATCGTGATTGGTTCGTTCCTGTTCTTCGGCGTCAGCTTCGTGATCTCCGGCGTGGTGCGCTCCACCGGCGCGGTGATTCCGCCGCTGCTGATCCTGGCGGCATCACTGTGGGGTGTCCGCGTGCCCTTCGCCGAACTGCTGCAGCCGTACTGGGGCGCCGATGCGATCTGGTGGAGCTTCCCGGCCGGCTCGCTGGTGTCGATGCTGCTGTCGCTGGCGTATTACCGCTGGGGCGGCTGGCGCAAGGCGACGATGATCAGCACGCCCGCGCATGCCGAGGTACTGGCCACGCCGTCGGAGATTCCCGCTTGCCCGCCATCACCGGTGGCCGATCCGGACGCTGCGCTGGAAGCCACCCCGCCACGCTGAACCGACCTCCCCGGCGCTACCGTTTCCTGTTGCCGGCGTTGTATCTGGCGGCCGCGCGCACCAGCGCCTTGAACGCCGTCGCATCGGGCATCGTGCCTTCATGGATGTCGATCGCACGGCGCATGTTGCCCGCTAGGCTGGCGTTGAACAGGCCCGTGGGATCAGGCAGCGCAGCGCCATGGGCGAAGGTCAACTTCACCGCCTGCTTGTAGGTCTCACCGGTGCAGAGGATGCCGTCCTGCTCCCACACCGGCGTGCCCCGCCACTTCCAGGTTTCCTCTACGCCCGGCAGCGCGTCGTGGATCAGCGCACGCACACGTGCCAGGGTCGCGCCGCGCCAGTCAGCGAGCTCGGCGATACGGGCATCGATCAGTTCGGCGGCCGGTGTTGCTGCATCGGTGGGTCGGGGCGCGTGCGTGGCCATCAGTGTTCTCGTCAGGAGGGAATCGGAACGGCCGGACTACATGCGCTCGCCGGGCAGCGACGCGGCCTGGCGCACCCAGTCGAGAAACTGCGCCTGGTCCAGCGCATCCTCCTGGTGGATATGCAGGTAGCGCGTGTCAGCGCTCTTCGAGGATTCCGGCGGCATCGGCTGCAGCGCGGCGCCGCGGAAGAAGGCGACCTTGATGTAGCGGGTGAAGCAATGGAAGCTGAGAAACCAGCCTTCACCGGCCACAGCGGCATACATCGGCGAGTTCCATTTCACCGCTTTGTGCACGCCGGGCACGGCCTGCACGATCAACCCATCCAGACGCGCGCCCATCGCCCGTTTCCAGCCCGGCATCGCGGCGATGTACGCCTGCACGGGGGCATCGCCTTCACCCTTGGCGATCTGCGGATTGCCACCGGACAACAGCGCCGGCACGGCCTCTGGGGCGGATCGTTTGGCTGGCATTGCGGGCGGCACCGTCCAGGCGATGGGGCGAGCCTACGCCGCCCGAAACCTGCGGTCACGGCGCACCGCGCCATGGCCGGTTACAGGCTTGCGCGGAACTGCCGCCAGGTAGGCAGCTTGCGGCTGCCTCGCAGGAACCACATCAAGGTGGCCATCACCACGCCGAACATCGCCCCGGCCAGCGCGCTGGCCAGCAGCAGCAGTTCCAGCGAGGTAATCCGCCCCTGCCACAGCAACAGCCACATCAGCAGCGTCCAGAAGCCGGCGAACAGGACGCCCTGCAACAGCGCATTGGTCAGGAAGCTGGCCAGTATCGGCGGCGGCAGCGCGATGCCCAGCCGCCACAGCCTGCGATGCAGCAGGGGCGCCGCTTCGCGCCGGGGAATGCCGGAGTTGTCCAGGAAACGCAGCGCCACCTGGATCGGGGCCGGATAGCGTGCTTCGGTCGTCGCCATGCCCTGAACCTAACGATGCAACGCCACAAACGCAAACGGCCGCCCGAAGGCGGCCGTCGCGGCAACAACCGAAGTTGTTTATCAGGCCTTGTCGGCCAGACGGGCAGCCTTGGCGGCAGCAGCGGCAGCCAGGTCTTCCTTGATGCGGGCAGCCTTGCCTTCCAGGCCACGCAGGTAGTACAGCTTGCCGGCGCGGACCTTACCACGACGCTTCACTTCGACCGAGTCGATGATGGCGCTGTGGGTCTGGAAGACGCGCTCGACGCCGTAGCCGTGCGAAATCTTGCGGACGGTGAACGAGGAGTTCAGGCCGCCGTTCTTGGTGGCGATCACAACGCCTTCGTAGGCCTGCACGCGCTCGCGAGCGCCTTCCTTCACCTTCACATTGACGATAACGGTGTCGCCCTGGCTGAACTTCGGCAGTTCACGGGTGATCTGGGCGGATTCGAATTCCGCAACGATGGACTTGTTCAGCTTGCTCATGGGTTACACCGATTCTTGTTCGGGTGGGCGTGTCATTTGACAGCGTAGGCTTATGCAGTCACGGAACTGTGCTGCACGTTTGTTTTGGGTACTGCGCACGCCGGCCGAAGCTGGCGGGAATTGACCATCATAGCCGATGGAGGCAGCCCTGCGCTAGGGGCTGCCCTTCCCTGGCTGGGCCTGGCGAGCCAGGGCCAGCAGTTTGCGGTCGGCCTTGCCCAGCGCCGGTTCATCCAGCAGGTCCGGACGCCGCTGCGCGGTGCGGATCAACGACTGCTGCCGGCGCCAGGCGGCGATGGCGGCATGGTTGCCCGAACGCAGCACATCAGGCACATCGCCCAGCGGGTGCTGGGCCGGCTGACTGTAATGCGGGCAGTCCAGCAGCCCGAGGTCGCCCTCGAAACTGTCCTGGGCCGCCGATTCAGCGTCATTCAGGGCGCCTTCCTGCAACCGGGCGACCGCGTCGATGATGACCGCCGCGCCCAGCTCGCCACCGGACAGCACGTAATCGCCGAGGGAAATCTCCTCGTCGACGTTGGCGGCCAGGAAGCGCTCGTCGATGCCTTCATAGCGGCCGCAGAGCAGGACCATACGCGGCAACGCCGCCAGTTCCCGCACCTTGGCCTGGGTCAGCGGTGCGCCCTGCGGGCTCAGGTAGATCACCCGCGCCGGCGTCGGATCAGCCTCCCGGATCGCCTGCAGGCAGGCCTGCAGCGGCTCGATCAGCATCACCATGCCCGGGCCACCACCGAACGGACGGTCGTCCACGCGGCGGTAATTGCCTTCGGCGTAATCACGCGGGTTCCAGCCATGCAGGCTGAACAGCCCCTTCTCCTGCGCACGCCCGACCACGCCCAGTCCAGCGGACTGGGCGAGGAATTCGGGGAACAGGGTGATGACGTCGAAACGCAGGCTCACACTCAGAACTCCGGATCCCAGTCGACCACGACCAGATTGGCCTCGAAATCGACCGACTTGACGAACTCCGGCAACACGAACGGAATCATCCGCTCGCGGTCACCGCGCACGACAACCACATCATTGGCGCCGGTACTGAACAGGTGCGAGACCTGGCCCAGGGCAACGCCCTCGACGGTCTTCACATCCAGGCCTTCCAGATCGACCCAGTAATACTCATCGGCACTCGGCGGCGGCAGTGCACTGCGGGCCACGTAGACCTCGGTGCCATGCATCGCCTCGACCGTATCGCGATCTTCGATGCCCGGGAAACGGGCCACCAGATGCTTGCCGCTGTCGCGGCCACGGGCGCCTTCAAGCGTTGATTCCTGCCCGTTGGGGCTGCGCAGGATCCACGGCTGGTAACGGAAAATAGCGGAACGCGGCTCGGTCCAGGACTCGAGCTTTATTTCGCCGCGCACACCAAAAGCGCCGACAATCCTGCCAAGCAGGATGCGGCGCTCGTTATCTTTCATCTGCGTTCAATCAGATGGGCCGCACCAGGGTGCGGCCCGTCAGGATCAGGCCGCAGCGGCCTGGGACTTGGACGCTTCCTTGATCAGGTTGCGAACCTTTTCAGTCGGCTGGGCGCCGTTCTTGACCCAATGGTCAACACGGGCCAGGTCCAGCTCGATGCGCTTCTCGCCACCCTGTGCAACCGGGTTGTAGAAGCCGACGCGCTCGATGTTGCGGCCATCACGGGCGCTGCGAACGTCGGTCACGATGATGTGGTAGAACGGACGCTTCTTGGCGCCGCCGCGGGTCAGTCGAATCTTGACCATGGTCTTTTTTTCCTATTGCCCAGTCGCCAGGATGGCGCGGTAAGCCGGCGATTATAGCGGCAGTGTTGGCCGCAGCCAACCCCGGCGGGCGCTACGGGGTCATCCGCCCCGAACCTGCCCCACGATTGCCGTGAAAATCCACCGGGCATGGCCCGGCGAGGGCCGTCACGCATGTTCGTTCAGGAAAGCGGCTGCCAGGGCACGGCCGCCAGCACCGCTCTGCCCTGTTCGGCCAGCGCCTGCGAACCGGGCAGGCCATGCCCGTCGATGGCATCCAGCGCCCACAGGCCGCTGGCGTTGCAGGCAAAAGCGGCCTTCACGCCAGCCAGTTCAGCCAGTGCCAGTGGCCGCACGGCCTGAGGGCCCGGCCAGCACTGCTGCAGCAGCCCCTCGGCGGTACCGCGCAGCGCCGGCGCCTGTGGCCAGATCAGCCGTTCACCGTCATGCACTGCCAGGTTCCAGGTGCTGCCTTCACTGATCAGGCCGTCAGCAGTGACGAACAGCGCGTCGTCGAAGCCGTCCGTGAGGGCGGCACGGCGCTGCGCGAACAGGCCAAAGGTGCCGACATGCTTGATCTGTGGCATTTCGCGCTGGAACACCACGCTGCGTACGCGCTTCGGCGCCGTCAGTTGCACCGGTGCGGAGACGGCCACCAGCACGTCCACCGGTACCGCCGCCAGCGGATTGCGGAAATCGAAATGGCGCGAGTACACGGTCACCCGCAGCGAGGCATCGGCCTGCCCTGCCTGTTCCAGCACCTGCGCCATCCAGGCCTGCACCCGTGCGGTGTCGAGCACGCTGCCGAACACATCGCCGGTTGCCTGCGACAGCCGCGACAGGTGCAGGTCCAAGCCCTGTACCGCGTGGCCGCGCACCTGCAGCGAGGTGAAATGGCCGTAGTTGGTCAGCGCCGGCAGCAGATCGTCGACACCCGCCAACACGCCATTGCAGGTAACCATCATCGCAACAGTTCCTGCGCTTGCCGCCACATGCCCTGCAGCACATCGGCCGCAGGCCGCGCCGGCGCCATCCAGGCCGACTGCCCGGCCCAGGCCTGCATTGCCGCCAACCGGTTCTCGCCCGCGGCCTGCTTGCGCATCGGCGCGGTCAGGCCGCGCTGCACCGGATACGGGCGCGGCGCAGGGGCGCCTTCGGCAGCGGCGGCACGTACATAGGCGGTGGCCAGGCCGCGACCGAGGCGTCCACTGAACGCACGCGTCGGCCAGGTGTCCTCCGGCTCGGTGCCGGCCAGCGCATCCGCCCACGCCGGTGCCACGGCGGCTTCAGGGGTACGCAGGAAGGCAGTACCGATCTGGACTGCACTGGCACCGAGCATCAAGGCCGCCGCAATGCCGCGGCCATCGGCGATGCCACCGGCGGCGATCACTGGAATCTGCAGGTTGTCGGCCAACCGCGGCAGCAGCGCGAACAGGCCTACCAGTTGCTGCTCGGCACGCATCGGGTCGAAGGCACCGCGATGCCCGCCGGCTTCGGCGCCCTGCGCGACCACCGCGTCGGCACCGGCATCCTGCGCAGCACGCGCTTCGGCCAGCGTGGTGGCGCAGGCGATCCAGGCGATGCCGGCCTGCTTGAGCTGCTGCACATGGCGCGCCGACAGAACGCCCATGATGGTCGAGGCCACTGCCGGCCGCGCAGCCAGCAACGCGCTGAACTGTTCCTCGAAATCGGCAGGGGTGGCGTCGGCCGCGCTGGCCGGAACATCCGGGCCCCATTGTGCGAGGAACGCCCGGCTGGCGGCCTCGGCGGCGACATCACGCACGGGCGCCGGATCCGGCAGCCACAGATTCACCTGCGCCGGGCCCTGCGACGCAGCGCGGAAATCGTCCATCCAGCGCCCGATATCAGCCGCCGGTGACAGCACCGCACCCATCGCGCCCATGCTGCCGGCGTTGGCCAGCGCAGCGGACAGGGGCACCGGGCAGGCACCTGCCATCGGCGCCAGCAGGATCGGCAGCTGCAAAGAAAAACGCCGACAGAATGTGTCGGCGCGTTCGAGGATCGGCGAAGGATTCACGCAACGCACCTGTGGCAGAAGTCGCTGCCCAGCATACGCCAGTCGTTGTGACCGGAGCGGCGCGCTGCGCGTACCGCTCCTGTGCGGCTCAGCGCGCCGACACCGCGTAGGTGCGGACCAGCTGGCTGTCCATTTCTTCGTTGAACCGGAACGTCACATAGCGCGCGTCATCGGCGGCGAACTCTTCTTCGGCGCTGGCACGACCGATCTCGGTGCCCTCGCCGTCCAGTGCACGCGCCACCAGCTTGCCCTTGAACGCCTTGTCGGCCACAACGTACACCGCAGCCTCCTTGGAACCCATGCCACGGCTCTTGCCCAAGGTAACGGTGAGCCCGTGCGTGGCCAGCGCCGGATCGGCCTGCAGGGTCACGTTCATCTTCTTGTCCACGCCTTCGCCCAGACCCGCGACGAAATCGGCGGCGGTGCCGCTGATGGCGCTGCCGGCCTTCTGCGACACCGAGGTGTCGTCCTTGCATGCCACCAGGCCCAGGGCCAGCGCCATCACCACGATCATCTTGTTCATCGACATTCCCTTGTTTTCTTCCAGCAGGTTGATTGACTTGGTGCAGCAGCGTGCACTCAGCGGAACGGCATGCCACGGCCGCCCATGGCGCCCATCATGCCCTTCATGCTGCGCATCATTCCCTTCATGCCGCCGCCGGCCATCTTGCTCATCATCTTTTCCATCTGCATGTACTGCTTCATGAGCTTGTTGACGTCGGCCGGAGTCACGCCCGAGCCCTTGGCGATACGCGCGCGACGCGAACCGTTCAGCAGGTTCGGATTGCGCCGTTCCTTCTTGGTCATCGAGCCGATGATGGCAATCATGCGCGGCACTTCCTTGCCCTGGCTGACCTGCTGCTTGAGGTGCTCGGGGATCTGGCCCAGGCCCGGCAGCTTGTCCATCAGGCCACCGATGCCGCCCATGTTCTGCATCTGCTCAAGCTGGTCACGCATGTCGTTCAGATCGAACTTCTTGCCCTTGGCGACCTTCTCGGCAAGCTTCTGCGCCTTGTCCTTGTCGACCTGCTGCTCGACCTGCTCGACCAGCGACAGCACGTCGCCCATGTCGAGGATGCGGCTGGCGATACGGTCCGGGTGGAACACGTCCAGGCCTTCCGGCTTTTCGCTGACACCGACGAACTTGATCGGCTTGCCGGTGATGTAGCGCACGCTCAGTGCGGCGCCGCCACGGGCGTCACCGTCGGTCTTGGTCAGCACCACGCCGGTCAGCGGCAGCGCATCACCGAAGGCCTTGGCGGTGTTGGCCGCGTCCTGGCCGGTCATGGCATCGACCACGAACAGCGTTTCAGCCGGGTTGACCGCCGCGTGCAGGGCCTTGATCTCGGCCATCATCGCTTCGTCGATGGCCAGGCGACCGGCGGTATCGACCAGCAGCACATCGACGAACGACCGGCGTGCATCGTCGATTGCGGCGCGGACGATGGCTTCCGGCTTCTGGTCGGGGCTGGACGGGAAGAACAGCACGCCCACCTGCTCGGCCAGCGTCTTCAGCTGTTCGATGGCGGCCGGACGGTAGACGTCGGCCGAGACCACCATCACCTTCTTCTTGCGCTTTTCCTTCAGGTGCTTGGCCAGCTTGCCGACCGTGGTGGTCTTGCCGGCGCCCTGCAGGCCTGCCATCAGGATGATTGCCGGTGCCGGCACGTTGAGGTTCAGGTCGCTGGCAGCGGCGCCCATCACCGAGGTCAGCTCGTCGCGGACAACCTTGATCAGGGCCTGGCCCGGGGTCAGCGACTTCAGCACTTCCTGGCCGACCGCGCGCACCTTGATGCGCTCGATCAGGGCCTGCACCACCGGCAGCGCAACGTCGGCTTCAAGCAGCGCGATGCGCACTTCGCGGGTCGCCTCGCGGATGTTCTCCTCGGTCAGGCGGCCACGGCCGCGCAGGCGCTCGATGGTGCCGGAAAGGCGCTGGGTCAGGGACTCGAACATGCGGCGCAACCTGTCTGAAAGCGGGGGACAATAAGGCAGACAGTATAGCGGGTCCGCCACGCCCTCCGGACTGCGACGCCCTGGCCGTCGCCAGCACCCCGGGGGTATGCGAAACTTCAACGATGACAATCGTTCTCATCGCTGCCCTGCTCTACCTGGCCGCCAGCGCCCTGCTGGTGCGCGCGCTCGGTCGCAACGATGGAATGGGCTCACCGGCCTGGCTGTGGCCGGCGCTGCCGGCGATGCTGCTGCACGGCGGCTACCACGTGCTGGTCGCCATGCGCACCAACGGCGGGCCGGACATGCATTTCTTCGCCGCCTTGTCGCTGGTCGGCCTGGGCATGGCCTGGCTGACCTCGCTGGTCGGCGCACGTGGACGCATGTCCGCCCTGGGCGTGGTGGTGTTTCCGCTGGCGGCGCTGCTGTTGCTGGCCTACCACGGCTATGGCCATGAACCGAGCAGGATGCTGGGGTGGCGACTGGCCAGCCATGCCTGGCTGGCACTGCTGGCCTACGCCACGCTGAGCATCGCCGCCCTGCTGGCGATCATGCTGTGGCTGCAGGAACGCGCCCTGCGCCGGCGCGAGTTCCGCCCCTGGCTGCGCGCATTGCCGCCGCTGGCCGACCTGGAATCGCTGCTGTTCCGGGTCATCACCGTGGGATTCGCGCTGCTGACGTTGACCCTGGTCACCGGCGTGCTGTTCGTTGATGACCTGCTCGCGCAGAAGCTGGTGCACAAGACGGTGCTCAGCGTGCTGTCGTGGATCGTGTTCGGCGTGCTGCTGATCGGTCGCCGGCGCTATGGCTGGCGCGGCAGCAAGGCCGTGCACTGGACGCTGACGGCCATGCTGTTGCTGCTGCTGGCGTTCTTCGGCAGCCAGTTCGTGATCGAACTGGTGTTCGGGCATACGCGATAGGCGGTGTGCCGACCCACGGTCGGCACCCACCCCGGTAGTGCCGGCCGCGGGCCGGCAACAGGACCACGCCATGCGTGGATGCCGTCGACGGTCAAGGCACCGGCTGGGCCAGGATCTTCCGCACCGATCGGCCGCTGTTGGTGAGGATGTCGTCGACCTGCCAGCAGCCCTGCTGCCTGCGCACCATCGGCAACCGGGTCACGTAGGCCTTGCCCCATACCGAATAGCGCATCTCGATCTGGCCCGTCGTGGCGGACGCCTCCTTCCAGGCATAGCGCACGGGGCTGTCGATATCGCCGTCCTGCGCATCCAGCCACGGATCGGCGTCGATCGTGCAGATGCCTTCTTCGCGCGTCTGGCAGGCACGCTCGCCCCGCAGCGCCGTGTTGAACGCAGGGCTGACCAGCGTGGCGGGCGGTTCGAGCAGATCCCCCTTGCCCGTGGTGGCCTCGTAGAAAGCCCGTGCCACGGCCGTCGGTTCCTGGCACACCGGCGCGGCCTGTACGGCGGGCGTGAACAGACCTGCCAGCATCACAACCATCCCTACCCTGTGCATCACGCTGTCATCCCTGTGTGGTCCATGTGGCTACCTGGTCGCCGGGCATGGCCCGGCGCTACCGTCAGATTACGCGGCGTCGATCGCCTCGGACAGCCGCTCGACCGCGATCACCTCCATGCCCTTCACCGTGCCGCCCTTCGGGGCGTTGGCCTTGGGCACGATGGCACGCTTGAAACCGTGGGTGGCGGCCTCGCGCAGGCGGTCTTCGCCGTTGGGCACCGGACGGATTTCGCCGGACAGGCCGATTTCGCCAAACGCAATCGTCTTCTCGGCCAACGGCCGGTCCTGCAGCGATGACAGTACCGCCAGCAGCACCGGCAGATCGGCGGCGGTTTCCTGCACGCGGATGCCACCGACCACGTTCACGAATACGTCCTGGTCACCCACCATCACCCCGCCATGCCGGTGCAGTACCGCCAGCAGCATGGCCAGCCGGTTCTGCTCCAGGCCCACCGCCACGCGCCGTGGATTGGACAGCGGCGAGGCATCGACCAGCGCCTGCACTTCCACCAGCAGCGGCCGGGTGCCCTCGCGGGTGACCATCACGCAGCTGCCCGGCTGATGGGTACTGGCGCCGGACAGGAAGATCGCCGAAGGATTGGAGACTTCCTTCAGGCCCTTGTCCCCCATGGCGAACACGCCCAGTTCGTTGACCGCGCCGAAGCGGTTCTTGAACGCGCGCAACAGGCGGAAACGGCTGCCGCTCTCGCCCTCGAAGTACAGCACCGCATCCACCATATGCTCCAGCACGCGCGGACCGGCGATGCCACCTTCCTTGGTCACATGCCCCACCAGGAACACGGCGGTGCCGGTTTCCTTGGCAAAGCGCACCAGCCGCGCGGCACTCTCGCGCACCTGGCTGACCGAACCCGGAGCCGCGGTGAGCGTCTCGGTCCACAGGGTCTGCACCGAATCGGCCACGATCAGCCGCGGCCCACTCCTGGCGGCATGCTGCAGGATCGATTCGACGCCGGTTTCGGCCAGCGCGTTGACACCCTCCAGCGGCAGTTCAAGACGATGCGCGCGGCCAGCCACCTGGGCCAGTGATTCTTCGCCGGTGACGTAGAGCACAGGCAATACCGCCGCCATTTTTGCCACCGCCTGCAGCAGCAGGGTCGATTTGCCGATGCCCGGATCACCGCCGACCAGCACCACCGCGCCCTCGACCAGGCCACCGCCCAACACCCGGTCGAACTCACCGATGCCGGTGCTGACCCGCCGATGCTCGGTCTGCTCCACGTCCTTCAATGCAGTGATCTTCGGCGGATCGATCTTGCCCGCCCAACCGGCCCGTCGCGCGGCCGGCGCCTTGGCCGCAGCCGCGCTTTCCAGCACGATTTCCGACAGCGAGTTCCAGGCATTGCACTCGGTGCACTGGCCCTGCCACTTGCTGTATTCGGCGCCGCATTCATTGCAGACGTACGCGGTGCGGGCTTTGGCCATCGGGATTTTCCTGCGGGAGCGGCGAGCGTGGCAGGATAGCCGAGCCGGGTCGCAGCTGCTGCGACCGCTCAAGTCCTACCCGCCGCTGCCGATAGTGGTCGCGGGCGTGCGCCTTGCGGGCGCCCCTTCCTCCCCACTGGATTCAACATGACTGGCAACTACAGTCAGAGCCTGGTCGCCATCTCGTTGCTGGTGGCGATCCTGGCTTCGTACACGGCGCTGGACATGGCCGGCCGCCTGGCCACCACCGCGGGCCGGGTCGCGCGCTGGTGGCTGGCCGGAGGCGCCACCGCAATGGGCCTGGGCATCTGGTCCATGCACTTCATCGCGATGCTGGCTTTCAAGCTGCCGATCCCGCTGGGTTACGACCTGGCCATCACCCTGTATTCGCTTGCCGCATCGATCGGCGCGTCGGCCTATGCGTTGTGGCTGGTGTCGCTGCCCAGCCTGCCCCTGCGCCGGTTGGCCGCCGGCGCGGTACTGATGGGGCTGGGCATCGCAACGATGCACTACCTGGGCATGGCGGCGATGCGCATGCAGCCGGGAATCGACTATCACCCTGGCTGGTTCGCCGCATCAATCGCGGTGGCCATCGGCGCGGCCGGTGCGGCGCTGTGGATCGCCTTCCGGCTGCGCGTCGAACAGCGCGACACCGTGCGCCTGCGGGTGCTGGCATCACTGGTGATGGGCCTGGCCATCGTCGGCATGCATTACACCGGCATGGCCGCCGCACGCTTCCCGGAAGGTAGCGTCTGCGGCGCAGTAGGCGGCGGCGCCATCGAGACCCGATGGCTGGCGGTGCTGGTGATCGTCACTACGCTGGCAACGCTGGGAATCGCCCTGGTGGCCTCGCTGTTCGATCGCCAGATGCGCGTGCGCACCGGCCTGCTGGCCGACTCGCTGGCGCATGCCAACGACAAGCTGATCCAGGCTGCACTGCACGATCCGCTGACCCAGCTGCCCAACCGCATGCTGCTGCAGGATCGGATCGAGCAGGCGATCGAGAAGGCCCGGCGCCGCGGCCACTCGGTAGCGGTGATGTTCTGCGACCTGGATGGCTTCAAGGCGGTCAACGATGCCTATGGGCACCAACTGGGCGATCGCCTGCTGGTGGCGGTGGCGCAGCGTGTCGGTGCGCAGCTGCGCCCGCAGGACACCCTGGCCCGGCTGGGCGGCGACGAGTTCGTGATCGTGCTGGGCATCGACGCACCCGACGATGCGGCCGTGGTTGCCGAACGGGTGATCGCCGCCGCCGGCGAGCCCTTCGTTCTGGATGCAGCAGAGCTGCAGGTCACTGCCAGCCTCGGCATCGCGCTGTACCCGGATGACGCCAGCGACGAGCGCGAGCTGATGGCACATGCCGATGCGGCGATGTACCACACCAAGGAAACCGGCCGGAACGGCTATACCTTCTTCATCCCCTCGATGCAGCTCAGCGCCAACCGCCAGCTGCGCCTGCTGCAGGACCTGCGCAAGGCGGTCGCGCGCAATGAACTGCTGCTGCACTACCAGCCGAAGTTCCCGGCCGCCGACGCACCGGCCAGCGGTGCTGAAGCGCTGCTGCGCTGGCAGCACCCAGAGCTGGGCCTGCTGGCACCGGATGTCTTCATCCCCATTGCCGAGCGCAGTGGCCTGATCCTGCCGATCGGCGACTGGGTACTGGACCAGGCCTGCGCCCAGCTACGCGGCTGGCACGACCTGGGCCACACGCACTGGACGATGGCGGTGAACCTGTCGCCGCTGCAGTTCGCTTCGCCCGCGCTGCTGGACAGCGTGCGCGCCGCATTGCAGCGCCATCGCATCGAACCGGCGCGGCTGACCCTGGAGATCACCGAAACCACGGCAATGAAGGATGTCGAGGCCAGCCTGCTGATCCTCAACGACCTGACTGCGATGGGTGTGCACATCGCGATCGACGATTTCGGCACGGGCTATTCCAGCCTGCTGTACCTCAAGCGCATGCCGGCCACCGAACTCAAGATCGACCGCGCGTTCGTGCACGACCTGGAGCGCAATGACGAGGATGCAGCCATCGTGTCCTCGATCATCGCACTGGGCCGCACGCTGCAGCTGCAGGTGGTGGCCGAGGGCGTGGAAACCCAGGCCCAGCGCGATTACCTGAGCGAGCTGGGCTGCGACCAGTTGCAGGGCTATCACCTGGGGCGGCCGATGGAAGCGGACGAGTTCCTGCGCCGGGTGGGATGAGCCGGCGGTTCATCCGCGCATGGCGTGGATCTACCGGGTTGCGGTAGCGCCGGGCATGGCCTGGCGCTACCGGCAAACAGAAAGGCCGCCCGAAGGCGGCCTTTCTGCGTGGCAACGTCGCGCGGACGTCAGTGCATCATGTGCACGTTCATGTTGTGCATGACCCACAGGGTACCGACCACGATGATGCCGATCACCACCACGGTGAAGGCCGCAGCGTTGACGTTCCAGCGGCTTTCCGAGGAGCGGTCCAGGTGCAGGAAGAACACCAGGTGGACCAGCATCTGCAGTACCGCGGTGATGGCGATCACCACACCGTTGACGGTGCGCGAGAAATCACCCGACATCACCATGTAGAACGGGATGACGGTCAGCACCACCGCCAGCACGAAGCCGATCAGGTACGACTTCACGGTGCCGTGGCTTTCGCCGCCGGCGGCGTGGTCGTGTGCATGGTTGTCATGTGCCATTACAGCGCTCCATTGAGGTAGACGACGGAGAACACGCCGATCCAGATCAGGTCCAGGAAGTGCCAGAACAGGCTCAGGCACGCCATGCGGGTCTTGTTGGTCGGGGTCAGGCCGTACTTCTTCAGCTGCACGAACATCACCAGCAGCCACAGCAGGCCGGCACTGACGTGCAGGCCGTGGGTGCCGACCAGGGCGAAGAACGCCGACAGGAAGGCGCTGCGGTCCGGGCCGTAACCCTGATGGATCAGATGCTGGAATTCATAGACTTCCATGCACATGAAGCCGAAGCCCAGCAGCCAGGTGACGCCCAGCCACAGGAACATCTGGCCGACCTGCTTGCGGTGCATGGCGATCATGCCCAGGCCGAAGGTCAGCGACGAGGTCAGCAGCAGCGCTGTTTCCCATGCCACGAACGGCAGTTCGAACAGGTCCTTGGCGCCGGGGCCACCATCGGTACCGCCGGCCAGCACCACGTAGGTGGCAAACAGCGAGGCGAAGATGAGGCAGTCGCTCATCAGGTACACCCAGAAACCGAAGACGGTGTTGCCGCCGGTGTCGTGGTGCTCGTGGTCGTCATGGCCATGGGCCGCCGCTTGCGCGGCGTGCCCGTGGCTCAGGGTCGAGGTATTGGTGCTCATGCCTTCAGCTCCGACTTCACCAGGCCCTGGGCTTCCAGGTGCTTGCGGTGTTCGTTCTCGATGCGTTCCACCTCGGCAGCCGGGACCCAGTAGTCCACGTCCTGGTCGAAGGTGCGGTAGATGAACGTGGCGATCATGCCGACGAAGCCGATGATGGCCAGCCACCAGATGTGCCAGATCATCGCAAAGCCAAACACCATGCTGAAGGCACCGATGACAACGCCGGTGCCGGTGTTGCGCGGCATATGGATGTCGGTGTACTTGGCCGGCTTCGGCCAGGCTTCACCACGCTGCTTGCGCTCCCAGAAATCGTCCAGTTCGGTGACTTCCGGCAGGGCGCCGAAGTTGTAGAAGGCCGGCGGCGAAGAGGTTTCCCACTCCAGCGTACGGGCATCCCACGGGTCGCCGGTGAGGTCGGCGGTCTTCTTGCGGTCGCGGATGGACACAGCCACCTGGATGATCTGGCACAGGATGCCGGCACCCACGATGAAGGCGCCAACGGCGGCAACCAGCAGGAACGGCTCGTAGGCCGGGTTGACGGTGCTCTGCAGGCGACGGGTCATGCCCATGAAGCCCAGCACGTACATCGGCATGAAGGTCACATAGAAACCGATGAACCAGCACCAGAACGCGCACTTGCCCCAGAACTCGTTGAGGCGGAAGCCGAACATCTTCGGCCACCAGTAGGTGATGCCGGCGAACATGCCGAACACCACGCCGCCGATGATGACGTTGTGGAAGTGGGCGATCAGGAACAGGCTGTTGTGCAGCACGAAGTCGATGGCCGGGATCGCCAGCATCACGCCGGTCATGCCGCCGATGGTGAAGGTGACCATGAAGCCGATGGTCCACAGCACGGGCGTGGTGAACTGCACGCGACCGCGGAACATGGTGAACAGCCAGTTGAAGATCTTCACGCCGGTCGGGATCGAGATGATCATCGTCGTGATGCCGAAGAAGGCATTGACGTTGGCACCCGAGCCCATGGTGAAGAAGTGGTGCAGCCACACGATGAACGACAGCACGCCGATGCAGGCGGTGGCGTAGACCATGCCCTTGTAGCCGAACAGGGCCTTGCGCGAGAAGGTCGCGATGACCTCGGAGAACACGCCGAAGGCCGGCAGCACCAGGATATAGACTTCCGGGTGACCCCAGATCCAGATCAGGTTGATGTACAGCATGGCGTTGCCGCCACCATCATTGGTGAAGAAGTGCGTACCCAGGTAACGGTCCAGGGTCAGCAGCACCAGGGTGATGGTCAGCACCGGGAAGGCGGCGACGATCAGCACGTTGGTCACCAGAGCGGTCCAGGTGAAGACCGGCATCTGCATGAGCTTCATGCTCGGGGTACGCATCTTGAGGATGGTGATGAAGAAGTTGATACCACTCAACGTGGTACCCAGACCTGCCACCTGTAGACCCCATATGTAGTAGTCCATACCTACATTGTTGCTGTACTCGATGCCCGACAGGGGTGGGAAGGCCAGCCAGCCGGTGGCGGCGAATTCACCGATCCACAGCGACAGCATGATCAGCACCGCGCCGGACACGAACAGCCAGAAGCTGAGCGAGTTGACGAACGGGAACGCGACGTCGCGCGCGCCGATCTGCAGCGGCACGGCCAGGTTCATCAGGCCGGTGATCAGCGGCATCGCCACGAAGAAGATCATGATCACGCCGTGGGCGGTGAAGATCTGGTCGTAGTGGTGCGGCGGCAGGTAGCCCTCGGACCCGCCAACGGCGATGGCCTGCTGGGTACGCATCATGATGGCGTCGGAGAAACCGCGCAGCAGCATGACGAAGGCGACGATGAGGTACATCACGCCGATCTTCTTGTGGTCCACCGAGGTGAACCACTCCTTCCACAGATAGCCCCACAGCTTGAACTTGGTGATCAGGGCGACAACGCCCAGGCCACCAAGGATCGCGCCGATCAACGTCGTCAGCACGATCGGATCGTGGGGGATCGACTCAATAGAGAGTTTTCCCAGCATGTTCATTCTCCCGAGCCCGCGTGGCCGGCATGGCCCGCGTGTTCGTGTTCGGTGGCATCCAGGTTCTCGCCGGATTCCTTGGAATCGTGGGCCTCGCTCGGGGCATGGCCCTCGTGCGCTTCATGGCTGGCAGCGTCGGCAGCAGCGGCACCGGCATGGGAATGCTTCATGCCGTAGTGCTTGTTGTCGCCCATGTGCTTGGCCAGAACCCAGTCGAACAGGCCCTCTTCGGTCTTGCCGAAGTAGGTGACCGGGTACCACTCGGAGTTCTTCGCATCGCCCAGGGCCTTGAACGAGGTCTTGTCCAGGGTCTGCTCGCCGGCGCGGACCTGGTCCAGCCACTGGCGGTACTGCGCATCGGTGACCGAATAGGCAGTGAAATGCATCTTGGCAAAGCCCGCGCCGCTGTAGTGCGAGGACATGCCCGGGAATTCACCCAGCTCGTTGGCGATCAGGTGGAGCTTGGTCTCCATCGCCGCCATCGAGTAGATCATGCTGCCCAGGTGCGGGATGAAGAACGCATTCATCACCGTATCGGAGGTGATCTCGAAGTTCAGCGGGGTGTTGACCGGGAACTTGATCTCGTTGACGACCGCGACCTTCTCTTCCGGGTAGATGAACAGCCACTTCCAGTCCAGCGAGATCGCCTGGATGGTGACCGGCTTGACGTCGGACTCCAGCGGCTTGTACGGATCCAGCGCGTGCGAGGACCGCCAGGTCAGCACCGCCAGTACCAGCACGATCATGCAGGGGATCGACCACACCACCACCTCGATCGCCGTCGAGTGGGACCACTTCGGCTCGTAGCGGGCCTTGGTGTTGGAGGCGCGATACTTCCACGCGAAGGTCAGGGTCATGATGATGACCGGGATGACGACCAACAGCATGAGCACGGTGGCCGTGATCAGCAGCGTCTTTTCATCCTGGCCGATCTGGCCCTTCGGACTGAGAATGGCCACGGCATCGCAGCCGGTGAGCATCACCAGCAATGCGAGCAGCAGGCCCGGGCGCAACCAGCGCCCAAGGGTTTTCAACGGAATCATCGGTCGATCCAATTGCGAGGGAATGCCGTTCCCCGTCCTGCCCGCACCGGCCAAAGCCGGGCCTACCCGTCCGGAGGACAGGCAGGAAGGTGGGGTCGAGTCAGCCTTTCAATTTTAGGCCGTCACTCACCATTTAAGAAAGGCATTGACAATGATCCGACGCAGGAAAGGCCCGATTCTGGCTGCGACACGTTGTCGCACCGCACCACCGCAGGGACAGAACACCCGGGGCGCGGCATCGTAACATCGGGCAGGCGCCGGCATTCGCACCTCGTTCGGCAAAGTCCGCTGAACGCGTTAAGCAAGATGGCATCCTTTCTTCCAGGAGCTGGACATGGAAAGACCGTTCACCGTTGAGCGCATCGACCACGTCGTGCTGCGGGTACGCGACCTGGCCCGCAGTGAGACCTTCTACCGGGATGTGCTGGGCTGCGTGGCCGTGCGGCGGCGCGAGCACCTGGGCCTGGTGCACCTGCGTGCCGGCGCGTCGATGATCGACCTGGTCAGCCTGGACGGCACGCTCGGCCGTCGTGGCGGCAGTGGGCCCGGTGACGAAGGCCGCAACGTCGACCACCTGTGCCTGCGCGTGGAACCCTTCGCCGAAGCCGCACTGGTCGCCCATCTCGCGGCCCATCAGGTACAGGTGCTGGGTCCGGCCGAGGTCAACTTCGGCGCCGAGGGCGATGGTGCATCGCTGTACTTCAGGGATCCAGACGGCAACACCGTGGAGCTGAAGGGCCCCTCCGACGGCGCGGTGGCGTAACCGGGCACGCCGGCGGGCCGCCGAAGATCGACTTCGATGGCCGCCGCTGCCGCTCAGCCGCCCCGGAAATGCACCGGGACACGCAGGGTAATCTGCTCGACCGTGGTCACCGCCCGCGTGGGGGTCACGTGCCAGGCAAGTGCGGCCTCGCGCGCAGCACGGTCCAGCGCCGGATGCCCGCTGCTGCGATCCACCGTCACTGTGAGCACGCGCCCCTCGGCTGACATCGTGATCAGCAGCCAGACACTGCCTTCCGGCACCGCCTCCCCGGCACTGCGCGGATAGCGCGGCGGATGGCGCTGCGACATCGCTGCCAGCTGCGCGCCCAATGCCTGCTCGGGCGACAGTTGCGGCGGCGGCGGCGTGCTGCCGACCGGCACCGGCGACGTCGCTTCGGCAACCGGCACGCTGAACGCCACCGTCACCTGCCGGCGTTCGCCGCCCTTGGGTACCTTCGACGCACTGAGCCAGGTCCGCGCGCCCTGGCGCGCCGCCTCATCCAGCGTGGCATCGCCGCTGCTGCGTTCGATCAGCACCGATGTGACCTGGCCGGTCTGCCAGACATCCACCTGCAGGGTCACCGCGCCGTCGGCGGCCACCGGCGCAGCCAACCGGATGCCGTGGCGCAGGTCCTTGAATCCCGCAGCCGGAAGGTCGACCCGCACCTGCCCGTACTCCGCCGGCGGCGCGGGTGCCGGCAGCAACGGCGATGCGCGCAGGGCCAGGCCCTTGCGGTCTACCAGCAGGCCGGCCGGCGGCATCGCACGCGCGGCCTGCGCGGCGATATCCGCATGCGACACCTGCGGCGGCGACGGTACGGAGACCACCGTGCCTGCCGGTTCCGCATCGCCGGTGGCCACCGCTGCGTCCCCAGTGACCTGTCCGCCGCGATCACCATCACCCAGCAGCAGTGTCGCGCGTGCGTTCAGGATCTCCATGCGCGACTCCGAGGCACTGGCCAGCAGCGACGACAGCATGTACACGTCACTGCCGAGCAGCATCGTGTTCATGTCGAACCGCAGCGGATCCGCAGGCGTCGTCTTCTCCCGGCGCTCGATCAGTCCAGCCACCACCAGCGCGCCGAGAGCGAGTTCCTCATCCTTGTCGACCATCGTCGACGCATAGGCATTCCACAGGCGCTCCTGCAGCGGCGCATACGCAAAGAGCACTTCCTGCGTGCCATGGATGCGCCACAGGCGCTCTTCCAGTGCCGCATCACCGTCACGATCGAAGGGCCTGCGCGTTGACCAGCGTGAGCCGACCGCCAGCGATTGCAGGTCCAGCGCCAGCAACCGCATTGCAACACGGGTACTGGATGGCGACTGCTTCCACATCCCCTGCAGCAGCTCGACCTGCTTCAGTTCAAGCGCGCGCTTGTCCTCCGGCGAAAGCGGGGCCACCACCAGCGCGCCAGGATCGGTGGCCAGTCCGCCCTGCTTGAGCGTGCGTCGGCCTGACTGCGCCGCCAAGGTCTCGACCGTCTCGTTGTAGGCCTCGCGCAGGCGCTCATACTCGCCGCGATCCTCGCGCAGCGTGGGTCCGTTGCGCGACCACAGATCCAGATCCTGCAACAGCGCTTCCGCCCGCTTCAGATCGCCACGGGCAGCAGCGCGCGCGGTCTCGTGCGCCTTGTTGAGCATTTCCCGTTCGAACTGCCCGCGCGAGTACCAGCGCGGAACTGTCTCCCGATCCTCGTCGACCACCACCGAGCTCGCTCCCTGCTGTCCGCTGCCCAGGCGCGAGGCGTCGTCATAGGAAATGCCGGTGACAACGAAAACGACGAAGGTGAGAAAGCCGAACATCACCGCCGCGATCAGATAGTCGGCGGCACGGTCCTGCACGGCCACGCGCAGGAACGACAGCACCGACACGCTGCCGCCGATCAGCAGCGCCGCGCGGAATGCGGCGCGGCCATCGCCCAGTGTGCCGGTGGACAGCACGCGCCCCAAGCCGCTGATCGCACCGTAGACCAGCACCCCGAGATCGCCCCAGAACGGCGCCATGCCGATCAGGGCCACCAGCAGTACCGCCAACACTCCCAACAGCTTCATGGGCGCTTGCTCATGATCAGCATCGGCACGAACAGGATGAACAGCAGGACCGCAACGGCCAGCATGGCCATCTGCACGGCCAGGCCGAGGCCATCCCATATGCCCGGGTCCACCAGCGCGCTGTAGCGACGGTAGGCCGGCATGCCCCAGCTCATCACCCAGCCCAGCATCAGCGTACCGATCACCGCCATCGTCACCCGCGACATCACCCCGGGAACACCGCTGGCCGCCGAAGCCTGCGCGGCGGTGACATGGGCGCCGGTGGCCTGCACCCCGCCCGCCCGTGGTGGTGTGCCGCGCGTGGTGGCACGCGCCCTCTGCCCACGGCCCTTGTTCGGTTTCTGCCGGGTCCGCGCCTGCGCCGCACGCGCACTGCCGGCCAACAGTTCCACGCGTGCGCACGCCGCGCACGGCATGCCGGCGAAGTGCTGGTGGTTGGCATCCTTGCCACAGGTCACCAGTTGTCCCGCACTGCGGCGCGCATACTCCAGCAGCAGGGTGGCCCACTCCTGCGCCGACGGCCGTCGCCGTGCCTGAGTCGAAAACGCGCGGTCGAACATTTCGCGCAGTGCGCGCGGGAACATCTCATGGCCACTGACCGGCGAAGGCAGCATGCGCGGATGCGGCTTGCCGCGAGCATACGGGTACAGGTTGGCGGCGATGCGGGCAGGCAGGTCGCTGGGAACCGTAGCCCCACGCGGGCGACCGGCATACGGGTGCAGCCCGGAATTGAGCAGCTGGAACACCATCACCGCCAATGCGAAGCGATCCTGCGCTTCCTCCTGCCCCGGCTTCACGCCCGGCTGCTGGAATTCGGCGGCCAGATAGTCGGCAGTGACCTGGCCGGCAGGAAAACGCTCGCCCTTGCCCTGGATGCTGAAGCCATCGCAATCGAGCATCGCGATGAACAAGGTACTGCGATAGAACCGGACGTTCAGCGGCTTCAGGTCCACCACATAATGCTGGCGCTGGTGCAACGCGGCCAGCATCACCGCCAGGTTGGCGGCCAGGGTCATCTTCGCGCCCAGCCCCGTGGGCAGGCCTTCGGCACGCGCCTGCCGCTCCTGCAGCACATGCTCCAGATCGCTGGTGGCCGACAGGTCCAGGATCGGCATGGTGAAGCCGATGAATCGCCCGCCGCGGTCGTGCAGCAGTGTCGTCGGCCACGCGATCTGCACCTGGTCGGCGCCCTGCCCCTCCATGGGCGGCAGGTCCGGCTGCAGTTCCAGCATCGCCTGCAGCTTGCGCTGGTAAAGACGCGCGTCCTTGTCCGAATGGTAGAGCTTGGCCACTTCACGCGGCCGCTCCTTCAGCGTGAACACACTGCCGGCGCCACCGCTTTTCAGCAGGCGCTCAAGGGTCAGCGACCTGCGCTGGGCGTCGTAGACCTTTTCTCCGCTGCGCCCCGGCATGCGCTCAGGCCGGCAACGCGACCAGCAGCGTCTTGTCGTCGCCGGTGATCTGATCGGTGCGCGGGTCGGCCAGCGTGGCATGCAACGCTTGGCTGCCATGCACTTCGTCGACTCCGGCCAGATAGCGGATCACCGGCGCGATGAAGGGCTGGAACAACGTGTCGCCGGCGCGCGACATCGCAAACGGCTGCACGCCGTCGGACATCAGCACCAGCGCATCGATCGCGCCTTCGAAACGGGTCAGCCGCAACTGTTCGCGCCAGTTGCCACCGGTCACGAACCAGGTTTCGTTGGCGTACTCGCCATTGGCCGGCAGCGATACGGCATCGGGCGATGCGTTGTTGAACGCGCAGGCGGCCACACCGTCGCCCACGTGGAAGAACCAGCCGCCCTCGCGCGTGGCGACCGCGCCTACCAGCGTGCAGGCGTGGTCGGAAAGCTTCAGGCCGTTGCCTGCAGCGATCATCGCCAGCTGCCCCCGCGCATCCTCGATCGCGGTTTCGATGATCGCGCGAAGCGCCTCCACCGGCACTGCCAGCGGATCGATGCCGGGTTCACCCGCGCCGGCTACTGCAGCGACAACGCTGCGCGAGACGTGCTGTGCCCCGACGTCGCTGTGCGATGCAGAACCTGCGCCGTCACAGACCACGGCCACCAGTGTCCGCCCGACCTGCGCCGATGCATGCGCATCCTGGCAGGGCTGCCCGCGATCCAGATGGGACCGTCCCGTGGCCGATGCGGCCATCACGCGCCAGGCCATGGTCAGACCGGCACTTGCGACCAGCTGTCGGTCGACGGCAGTTGAACCTGGCCGCCGGGCGTTGAATTGGAAACCACGCGCATGCTCGCGCTCAGCCACAGGAACAGCTCCTTGAACTGCAGGCCCTGCAGGCGCTTGACCCCGCGCTCACCATTGCGGCTGAACTGGCCCAGCACGCTCATGTCGGCATTGCCGACAGCGATCGGGAACACCGCCACCTTGTTCTGCTGCTCGGCCTCGCGGCATTGCTCGGCCACCGCCTCCCAGGCATCGGTGGGCTGGCCATCGGACATCAGGAACAACCACGGCCGGGTGTACGCCACACCGGCCTGGCGGAAGCGCGCCTTCTCGTCTTCGATTTCCTGCAGTGCCAGCTCCACCGCGGCACCGGTTGGCGTGGTGCCGTTGGCCGACAGCTGCGGCGCGGCGAAATCCATCGCATCGCACCAGTCACCGCGGGTGGCCGCATCGTCCATGCCGCCGTACTCGACCAGCAGTACGCGCACGCGCTTGGCCGCGATCACGTCGGCCTTCAGCTCCTGCTCCAGCAGCTTCAGGCCCGCGTTCAACTGTTCGATGGGGCCACCGCTCATGCTGCCGGAGCAGTCCAGCACCAGGATCAGCGGCGTGCGCTGCTCACTGTTGTCGACCAGGGAAACATCGGGAATTGCGGCAATGGACATGGTGTAGCCTCCGTGCTTGTGAACCGGCGTGGTGCCGCCTGCCAGCCGGATTATAGGCTGCAGACGGGCTGCCAGCGCAGCACCGCCCTCAAGCGCTGGAATGCAACAGGGCCTGGGGCGGACCACCAGGTGGCATCCAGCCCCACAAATTGACCGCTGCGGCTACCGCGCCGCCGACGTTGGAACGTCAGGTGGCAGGTACCACAACGCGTAATGGTCGTCCGCATACACCTGCTCGGCAGCGCCGGAACGCTGCAACCGATCGGCGGCCTGCCAGAGCAGAGTGTGCGTGCCCGTGCCCTCTGCAGGCGCCCTGCGTACTATCAGAAAGCGCACGTCGGTCGCTCGAACGAATCGCAGCGTGCTGTCCAGAGAATCGACCGATGCGGGCCGGGTCAGCGCGATGATATCGAAAGGTTCATAGCGCACGGGCAGCCAGAAGCCATCGCCGCCGACATCGCCCACCACACGTGTGCGTGCCGGGTGCAACTGAAGTCGCGAGGCGAATTCGGTCATGCCGGTGTCGCGCCAGGTCGTCTCGCGCCGCAACTGCATATCGCGCAGCGGGCGATCCATTTTCAGATCAAACGCACGCGTGCCCGGTCCCCACATACCGGTAACCAGGCACATCATTGCCGATGCAGATGCGAACAGATAAAGCAGCACACGCAGTGTGGTTGCGACCGAGGGTACAGCCTGCCACCGGGTAGCAACCTGCTGCACAAGAAACCCGCCATACAGGATCAGGCAGATGATCGGGGTGATGAAATAATTGCCATCCGCTCCGGAGGCCGGAATGTACTTGTTGCCCAGCAGCATGGGGAAGAACAGCAGGCCGATGAACAGCACTGGAGCGGCCCGCCGCCACGCCACCGGCGATGCCCAGCCCAGGACAAGCGTGGCAAGCGCCAGGAACAACCAGACATTGCCGGTCCAGACGATCTGAACCATCGGATAGCGGCGTGGATCGAAAAGATACGTCAGCAGCGTACTGCCCGGCGGAAGATAGACCAGCAGATCACTGGTAGGCAGGCGCCCTGCAGGGGCCCGCAGTTCCATGCCCCAGCCTGCGAACAGGTCCAGCGCAGCGTTCGGTGCAATCAACGGCACCCCGGTCAGCCACCAGGTCCTGGCGGTGATCAGCACGAACACTACGACGCTGGCCATGGCCAGGAGCATTGCCGGCCAGGGCAGCGGAGAACGCGGCAGGCCTCGCCGTTGCAACAATGACCGCGCCCCGAACAGTGCTGCCAGCAGGGCCAGCGCCAGCGCATAGGGAATGTTGGACAGCCGTGCCTGGCTGGCCATCAGCGCCGCCGTCAGGGCAATCCAGAACCACGCCGCGCCATGCCCGTGGCGCAGCCGCAGCACCGCCAGCAACGCGACGCTGAGGAGCCATGCAGCCAGTGCATCCCCCTTGGCCGTCATCGCAACATTGGCGAAGGCCGGCAGTGTCGCCACCAGCGCGATGATCAGAGGGCGCCAGGCGCTGCGCACGCGCAGCTCGCGCAGGATCAGCGAGGCAGTAGCCAATGTGGCCAGCCAGCACCCGATGTTCATGCCCACCACCGCCGGAATGCTGCCCAGCAGCGCCAACGGAATGTGCAGCATCTCGGTCAGCTTGGGGTAGTAATGGACCGGCGCGGTAAGCCCTTCGCTCAGGAATACATTGCCACTGGCCAGCAGTACACGGTCAGCCGCCAGACCGTACCAGTTGGAGTCAAACCCGGTAGAAACCGATGCTTTGGCAAACATCACAAGGCACAACGTGGCGATCAATGCCGCCGTTGCCGGGTGGCTGCGCGAGACCCTGCGAACTGAACCAAGCAGCAGCATGATCAACCGCGGCCCCCGGTAGAACATCAGGGCCGGCAACAACACAACCACAGCCAACCAGCCAAGCCCGGTCATGCTGCCCAGTCCGGCAATCGACGCAAGCCACAGCAACAGCGACCAGCCAACCAGTCCGGCCAGTGCAATCACGACCTGTCCGGCCGGTGCACGACCGACCCGTCCCCCCATCAGGATGCCACCGAGCGCGAACAGGCCCTCCAGATAGACATAGCTGGCGAGCATGGCGAAATCGACGCCGTGGTGGCGGGCGTACAACGCAACTACCGCGATGACAGCCAGCGCACACGCCGGGCCTCGCAACCATCGCACGGCAGCGGTCAGCAGGGCGAACACAGCCAGTGCCTCCAGTCCACCCTGCCATGCCGCGGGCTGACGGATGTGCCAGCCGAAAAGGCCCGGCCCCACCAGCGACCATATGGGTGCTACTACGAAGACCAGCGCCAGCAGGATGACGAAGGCCATGCGCCCCAGAGGATAGGTCACGTCACGTTCCACAGCACAGGAAGCGGCTGAGCTTATTGCAGGTGGCGCAGCGTTGCTACTGCCGTGCTTCGACAACAGCCAAACCTGGGACACCGACACGCAGGCGCGTGCCCCCTGAGGGGTGCAGGGCAAGCGCCAGCGAAGCCGGACGATCCAGACGACCGGACAGGAGGCTCCGACCATTGGCCGGGGCATTTGCTGGAACGGGTGCCGCAAACAGAATTGGAACCTGCAACCAGCCGCTTTTGACTCCAGATCGACGATTCCTCAGTCGCTGGACGCATCAGTCTGATCAGCGATAGAGCCGACGAAACCGATGATCTCCTCGATCTCGACGCCTCGTTGATTAGGCTCATCGTCAGACCCCAAGCCGGTCTCCGAGAACTCTTGCAACAATAAATCGATCAGCAACTCGCGATCGCGTTCGAGAAGGTGTTTGACGCCTTCGTCAGGCAACTGAAACCTGCGCTTCGCTGCGATTTCGACCAAGAGAGAATGCAGACGGGAGGAGATGGACTGTGTCATTTCATTCCACCTTGGGGTCTCTCAACCCATCGCTGTTTCTTGGAATCGCAGTTATGACCTTACCTTCACCATTCAGGACAGGTCAAGGCCCAAACAAAAATCCCCGGCCAAGGCCGGGGCTTTTCATACAACTGGTGCCGGAAATAGGAATCGAACCTACGACCATGTCCCAATGACTCGCCTATCGAATGGCGGCAGCAGAAATTTAGCGGCCACGCTCAACACCTCCCGTCGTCAGCGGGCGAGCGGGAGAAGAAGACTGAATCGCCTTCTTGAGCAAAAATCTCCGCAACTATTAGCGGATCACTCCTGGAAAGATCATACGGGCAGAACACTTCCGCACAATACCCATCCCGATGCTCCAGGAACACTTTAACCGCATCGAGACCAGCATCATCACTATGCGTCAACCTTACATTGGAAGCTATACCGCATGCGATCGCACGATCCTTCTGCTCCTGCGGCGCCAACTGAAGCAGCCTCATCCGATCCGCAGCGCCTCCACCATCCACCTTGACGCCCGTATGCACCATATCTCAAGTGGAGGCAAGGTAAATTCCAAACGGGTGAAACTCTCCATGCTCGACAAGCATCTTTCTGGCAAACTGCAGCATGTCTTCGAGTATTATCTCGACCTGTTCTTTAGGCGTCATCTTTTAGGCCCCAGGTCATCTCGGCGAACAGTTGTCGACTGCCCCTCCACCGCCCAAAAGCGTGAAGCTCTGGGATCGGTGATTTCGAACAACCCTGAAGGGACAGGAATCAATCGTCCGAACTCATCTTCGACTCCGTAGGGAGTCAAACCATGGTATTCGCCCTTCTCGAAGATGCAGGCAACTGTGTACACAAGGTACTCATGCCCAACGTTGATCGGGAACTCCCTCCGCCGATCTGTACCCAACGAAGGCGACACATCCATGCCGATTCTCAACGCCCGTACTTTCATACGACACTCGCTTATGGATTGATCACAGTTTTTGGCTCGATGATCTGACCAGTCTCAGAATTGCGGGATGTTGGAGAACCACCATCGGCGTGTCGCTCGACATGATGCCTCGTTGCGCTCTCATCCAATCAACGTGATCATTGAGCGGCGCTTCATCCGCCTTACGAACGATCGCATGGATTCCGATGACTTTGCCACCGGAATTGTTTATCTCAACGCCATTGAGGAGTAAAACTATCGTTCGCAGTAGTAGGGGTAGACAGGAAATGATAGCGAGCGAGCTGCGTCAGCTGCGATGACTTCCGCATCGCCAAATGCTGCATAGGCAATGCTGGCCCGCAAGGTTTGACCTGGCTCCAAGCGAACCTCGCCACATCCTCCGGGGCAGTACGCGGTCATAGCTGCTTTCGGATGCAGAGGACCGTTGGTCGTGGTCAACACGGCTCCTTCGTAACCCATCGGAAACGTTCCATTTTCGATAGGCCAGCTTTCCTTTGACAGGCAAAGAGGCCCGTCAGCGGCAGAATCCAAAACTACATCGTATCGCTTTTCCGTCGCGCGGTCAGTCACAGAAACGCTGAGATCCTTGGAGTCCGCACGCCGAAGCTGAGTTGCACAGGCCGGTATCAACATGCACAACAAGGCAGCCACCAATAATTTTTTCATCGAGCCTGATCCATGATGTGGTCCGGATTGATAAGGCGCTGCTCACTGGGCAACGTCTTGAAGATATTTTGCTGCTGAGGGGTTCCAAACTTGTATGCCGTGTCTCCATTGAAGAGCTGGTCCTTATAGCCCAGCACGGCATGTCCGGTTTCGTGGCCCGCCCCCCAGGCCAATTTGGAGGAATCACTAAAACTCGCATGCGTAGTGTTGACGATGACCATTTTCGGCCCGGCAGTAGGCACCCCCGCCAAGGTATCTCCAGCGCCCCCATACGTGGCGGTGATTTGTGCGCCCGTCATGCCATTAGCCGGAATGGCTCCTGCGCTGGTATCCCGCAATGCCGCAGCCATGGAACTCATATCCGAGGCTGCCTTGGACATATTCTCTGCCGTCGCTGAGCCAGCGCCAAAGTTCCGCTCAAATGCCTTCTCGGCGCGCTGAAGCGATTTACCTCCTTCGGCCATGGCGGCGGTGATCTTTCCAGCCGCCTTCTCCAAGCTACCTGCGGCACCTTGTTGGGCGCGGTCGAACTGATTCCATTGTCTCTCGGTCCAGCCCGTACCACGTGACAGGCGTCCGTCTGGGTCGGTGAAGCGATACGGATTCCCGTTCGCATACCGATACCGATTGAACTGGTCAACCGGACCTTCATGCGCAGTTACAGGATCCACGGACAAGAACATACCAAGCTCAGGATCCATGTACCGCTGCTGCATGTAGCTCAGCCCGGTGGCCGAGTCACTCACATGCCCGGTATACCCCGGTCCGTCCGTGACCTGACCGCCGACCACTGCACCGTAGGGCTCGTAGTCATATAGCGCTTGATCACACATTACCACTGGCATCGCTCTCAGCTACCACCGAGCCAAGGGCGTCCGTGTGGATGTACGTCACCGTCGTCTGTGCGATTGCGGATGGCGACACGCCAAGGCCAATGAGCAGCACGCAGCAAAGCCTGGTACCAGATGCCCCCAATTTGCGAATTCGATCTTCAAATCCTCTGAAGCGGGTCGACACACCGCCTGCAGTTCCCCCGAACCTGCGCATCCTTCCAATCCCTGAAAGAGCCTTGAAGCAAGGCTGGGTATTCATAGCACAGGAGTGAGGATCGAGGAATTTGGCGGATGCATTTGAGCAGACGCGATGTCCAGGCGGAGGTGCCCAGTGGCCGCATCGCTCGGCGCGGACGCGAACAATCCGCAACTGGCAGCAGGGACGCCAAGCAAGCAATCATTCCGGCACGAATTTCTCACAAATCATTGAGTTACAACGCCCGCACAAACAAAAAGCCCCGACCAAGGCCGGGGCTTTTCATCAAACATGGTGCCGGAAACAGGAGTCGAACCTGCGACCTACGCCACAACGATTCACCTATCGAACGGCGGCACCAGGCATTCAGCGGTCAAGCTCAACACCTCTCGTCGTCAGCGGGCGAGCGGGAGAAGAAGACTGCATCGCCTTCTTGAGCAAAAATTTCCGCAACTATCAGCGGATCACTCTTGGAAAGGTCATACGGGCAGAACACTTCCGCACAATACCCATCCCGATGCTCCAAGAACACTTTAACCGCATCGAGACCAGAATCATCATTCTGCGGCAGCCATACATTGGAAGCTATGCCGTATGCGATCGCACAATCCTTCCGCTCCTGCAGCGCCAACCGAAGCAGCCTCATCCGACCTGCGGCGCCTCCACCATCCATCTTGACGCCCGTATGCACCATATCTCCAGTAGAGGCAAGGTAAACTCCAAATGGGTGAAACTCTCCATGCTCTACAAGCATCTTTCTGGCGAACTTCAGCATGTCTTCGAGTATTCTCTCGACTTGCTCTTTGGGCGTCATCTTTTAGGTCCTAAGTCATCTCGTCGAACAATTGTTGACTGCCGTTCCACCGTAGAGCTTACCTTAGTATCTGTGCCCGTGACGACAACATGCTCTCGCCCAGTCGCCTGAGCATGTTCCCGCTGCGCTCTGAGTTGCGACGAATCAGACAGTCGTTTTGTATCCTTAATTTCGCCAACCTGTCGAGAATTCTTGAAATCAGGAATTGTCGCCCCGTGCGAGGTCAGCGCCTTTTCCGTGTTCTTGACTTCACCAATCGCTCCAAGAACTCTTGCTTCCGACGCTACCCCTCGTGCCATCGCGCCAGCGCCATCACCCACGATGGGGACTAGGCCAACGGCTGCGGCAGCTATGTTGATAGCAGAAGGATCTTGAACTGCAGTAATCGCACCCTTGACGTCACCGACGATAGGGGTGAAGTCCGCGACCATCGAGGCTGCTTCGCGGAACGCCTGTCTAGTTTCAGGCTTCGTCCAGTCCGTTTCGTAGACCGAACGCGGCAGACTCTGCCGCCCATCAGGATCCGTGAACTTGTACGGATTGCTGTTCGCGTACCGGTACCGATTGAACTGCCCTATCGGATTGCTATACGCCGTCACAGGATCCACGGACAGGAACACCCCCAACTGCGGATCCATGTACCGCTGCTGCATGTAGCTCAGCCCGGTAGCCGCATCGCTCACATGGCCGGTATACCCCGGCCCGTCTGTGACCTGACCACCCACCACGGCGCCGTAAGGCTCGTAGTCATACCGTTTGATTACGTTGCCATTGGCATCGCTCTCGGCGACAACCGAGCCCAAGGCGTCCGTATGGATGTACGTGACCGTCGTCTGTGCGATCGCGGATGGCGACACGCCAAGGCCAATGAGCAGCACGCAGCAAAGCCTGGTGCCAAATGCCCCAATTTGCGAATTCGATCTTCAAATCCTCTGAAGCGGGTCGACACACCGCCTGCAGTTCCCCCGAACCTGCGCATCCTTCCAATCCCTGAAAGAGCCTTGAAGCAAGGCTGGGTATTCATAGCACAGGAGTGAGGATCGAGGAATTTGGCGGATGCATTTGAGCAGACGCGATGTCCAGGCGGAGGTAGCGCGGGCAGCTAGGGGCCTAGGAAGCCGAAGGGGCAAGCTCACCGCGAGATTCGGAAATCCTTGGCTGCCAGCCATGGGCTGGCGCTACTGGGAGAGCACGCGATCCGCCGGGCATGGCCCGGTGCCACCAGCGCACAAAAAAGCCCCGACCATGGCCGGGGCTTTTCATTACAACTGGTGCCGGAAATAGGAATCGAACTACGACCTATACCTGGAATCAGGGATTGAGCTGACCGCCACGCGCCGCGTGACATTTGCATGACCGCGCCCATTCCAGAAATGAATCAGGTACGAAGCATCTCCCGGCCGCACCAAAAACGGGCACTCATTTATGCTCCCTCCTCCCAAGGGCCATCAACGACCCTCCCAGTCCATATGCCTTCTATTCCAGGCGACACTACAATGATCCTAGCGGCAAGATCACCGTCTGATCCTATCAAAAGCATTTCTCTTTCGAGAACCAGATGTTCTCTTTTCAAGTCCTCCAGCGTCCCAGTGAGATTGAGCCTCAGGAAGCCATCAGGATCTCTGTTGTTGAAGTCGACAAATATTCTGATCTCAGGCATCTATGGCCTCTGCAACCCTTCAACGACCGGGACCGGGTTGGATACTATCGGGGAAAATAATCGACTGGCTGTTTCAGGCTCAAGCCCCACTACTGTGGCGAGCATCGGCGAGACCCCACCCGTCGAGGCGACATCGCCTCCTGCGGCCCTCACCTGCCCAACCGCAGGCGGCTCATACGCGGTGACCGAATCCACAGACAGGAACACACCCAGCTGCGGACACATGCACCGCTGCTGGCAGTTAACCTGCGAGGGGTTATCCCTAACGCCGCCCCTCATCCAAAGATTCAAGCCGCCAACACATCTACGATTGGAAACGCGAAGAATTTAAGATAGGGTGCTGGCTCAATACTGAAATCAGCCGACTCCAAACTCCAAACGCTTGGATCCCCTAAGAAAATCGCACCTCGGCGCCCGTACAACTCATTGCGCAGCAGACGATCAAGGCCATCCATGTCTGCATCAGTGAGAAAGCCCTCAATCATTCGCTTCTCCTGCGCAAGAAGATTGAACACAAAGTAGACCCTATCCTGCAAGGGTTTGCTGAAGTCTGCCTCCACGCAGATTGCGTAGAAGTATCGACCACCATCTTCCATCACTTGCTGCAACTCACCGTCGTACCATTCCACAAGCAAGTCGATCTTCATTTGTAAACCTCATTGAACTTCTGAGCCACCTTCTCCGTTACCGGCTTGGGGAGTTCCACAGTATGGTGGTTCGGATTGCTCCCGGTTTGAGGTGTATTGAATGCGCTCTTTGCCTCCTCCTGACCGGCGACCCGGTGTTTGATTTTATCTGCCGCACTCACCCTCTCCTGCGCTTTGACCGAAACCCCATGCGGGAATCCGGCCTTCTCTGCCTTGACGGCTTGAGCTGCCAGCGACTCAGCGCTCTCTGCGCCCTTTCCAAATCGGACAAAGAACCCTGCCGCCTTGACCCCGCTCTTCCCGCCCGGGGCACGGGACAACACCGCGCCCACAATCATCCCCTTGAAATCCCCATTCAAGGCGTCTGCAACAGTTCCCAACGGGCTTCCGATCGTATTCAGAACCCGACTTGGCTCCCCCTTCCACGCCTGTTCAAACTCAGCCTCCGTCATGCACGCCCCCGTGCTTGTATAACAGCGGCCGTCCGGGTCCTTGAACCTGTAAGGGTTGCTCGCAGCGTAACGATAGCGATTGAACATTCCGACAGGATTCTCGTGAGCCGTCACCGGATCAACCGAAAGGAATACTCCCAACTGCGGATCCATGTACCGCTGCTGCATGTAGCTCAGCCCGGTAGCCGCATCGCTCACATGACCCGTATACCCCGGCCCGTCCGTGACCTGACCGCCGACCACTGCACCGTAGGGCTCGTAGTCATAGCGCTTGATCACATTACCACTGGCATCGCTCTCAGCTACCACCGAGCCAAGGGCGTCCGTGTGGATGTACGTCACCGTCGTCTGAGCGATTGCGGATGGCGACACGCCAAGGCCAATGAGCAGCACGCAGCAAAGCCAGGTGCCAAATGCCCCCAACTTGCGAATTCGATCTTCAAATCCTCTGAAGCGGGTCGACACACCGCCTGCAGTTCCCCCGAACCTGCGCATCCTTCCAATCCCTGAAAGAGCCTTGAAGCAAGGCTGGGTATTCATAGCACAGGAGTGAGGATCGAGGAATTTGGCGGATGCATTTGAGCAGACGCGATGTCCAGGCGGAGGTAGCGCGGGCAGCTAGGGGCCTAGGAAGCCGAAGGGGCAAGCTCACCGCGAGATTCGGAAATCCCTGGCTGCCAGCCATGGGCTGGCGCTACTGGGAGAGCACGCGATCCGCCGGGCATGACCCGGTGCCACCAGCGCACAAAAAAGCCCCGACCATGGCCGGGGCTTTTCATTACAACTGGTGCCGGAAATAGGAATCGAACCTACGACCTACGCATTACGAATGCGCCGCTCTACCAACTGAGCTATTCCGGCGAAGCAGGCAATTTTACGGTCGCCCTGCCCCTGCGGTCAATCCGCCCGTGACGATAGCCGTCAAACGCCCGCCACCCGGGCGCTCAGCCCGCCTGCACCCGGTTTGCACAGGCCCGTCCTGCGGCGAAATCGGCCAGATTGCCCAGCGTGATCGCCGAGATCTCCTGCAGCGCCTCCACGGTGAAGAAGCCCTGGTGGCCGGTCACCAGTACGTTGGGGAAGGTCATCAGGCGCTGGAAGGCCTCATCGTCGATGATCTCGCCGGACAGGTCCTGGAAGAACAGCGCGCTTTCCTGTTCGTACACGTCGATGGCCAGATGGCCCAGCCGGCGCGACTTCAGCGCGCGGATCACGGCATGGGTATCGACCAGGCCGCCACGCGAGGTGTTGACCAGCATCGCGCCGGGCTTCATCCGCGCCAGCGAAGTGTCGTCGATCAGGTGCTGGGTGTCGGGCGTCAACGGGCAATGCAGCGAGACGACATCCGAGCGGGACAGCAGCTCGTCCCGTTCAACCATCACGCCGACCTCCGCGAACGCCGGTGAGGGATAGGGATCGTGGCCCAGCACGCTGCAGCCCATGCCGCGGAAGATGCGCGCAGTGGCCAGCCCGATCTTGCCGGTGCCGACGATGCCCACGGTCTTGCCATGCAGGGTGCGGCCGAGCAGACCGTCGAGCATGAAGTTGCCTTCGCGCACGCGGTTGTAGGCACGGTGGGTCTGCCGGTTGAGGGTCATCACCAGCGCCAGTGCATGCTCGGCCACCGCCTCAGGTGAATAGGCCGGTACGCGCGCCACGAACAGGTCCAGCGCGGCGGCAACGGCCAGGTCCACGTTGTTGAATCCGGCGCAACGCAGCAGCACCGCGCGTACGCCCAGCGCATGCAATGCGTGCAGCACCTGCGCATCCAGCCGGTCGTTGACGAACACGCAGACGGCGGCACAGTCCTGTGCCAGTGCTGCGGTGTGCACCTCCAGCGTGGCATCGAAATAGACGAACGCGAATGCCTGCCCTGCCCCGTCGCGCAGGTTGGCTTCCTCAAGGAAGCGGCGATCGTAGGGACGGGCACTGAAAACGGCGATCTGCATGGGAAAGGCCTGCGCGGGAATTCGCCATGACCATAACGCACCGGCCAACCGCTGGGGATGGCACCGGCGGCGCGATGGCCGCCGGTGCCGGTACTGCGTCAGAACGTATAGCCCAGGCCCAGCATCACGCCGTTCTGCAGCTGGCCGTCGCGGCGCTCGCCCACGTAGTCGACCATCACCGACAGGCGATCGCTGGCGCGGCTGGTCACACCCAGGTTCCAGGCCAGCACCTGCTCGCCCACGGTCTGGCTGCTGGCGCCGAACAGCAGGTCCGGTGCGGCGGCAAAGCCGGTGCTGTAGCGGGCCTGGGTATCACCCAGCTCCTTCTGCCAGACCACGCGCGCGCGCGGCGTGATGCGCTCGCCGTTGTTGCCTTCAAAGGTCTTGAACAGCTGCAGGCCGGCACCCACACGGATGCTTTCCAGGCTGTCGCCGCGGCCGACCAGGGCACCGGCGCCCTGCCCTTCATTGAAACGCGTGGCCGAGGTACGTGCGTAGTCCACCACCGGCAGCAGCGGCTGGATCACCACGCCGTTGCCGGTGGTGAACGAGAAGCCGTGCTCCAGCCGCGCGGAGATCGCATCGTTGCTGTACTTGGCACGCAGCGGGTTCTCCAGCCCATCGATGCCGGCAATGCTGCGGCGGGTGTCGTGGCGCAGGTCGGTGTAGCGCACCGACGCCGACAGGTAACCCCGCGCATAGGTGGCATCCAGGTAGCCGCCCACATCCAGCGCACGCACGTCGCCGCTGAACCCGGAGCCGTCGCGCCCCTTGGTCGACATGTCGGCTGCGGCGACGCTGACGCCCAGGGTCACCCGGTCGTCGGCCAGCTGTGTATCGGCACCCAGCACGATACCGCCCACGGTGTGGCTCAGGCCGGCCACGCCGCCCTCGCCATCGATGCGGCCATGGCTGCCGAAGCCGCGGCCCCAAAGGCCGTGGTTGCGCGGTGCTTCGCCGCCGAAGTCGGTGCTGCCGCCACCCGCCCCCGCCGGTTCGACCAGATGCATGGCCAACTGGTTGAACAGGCTGCCATTGGCCATGCCCGGCTGCGCCGAGGCTGCCTGCGCCGCCTGTGCGGCCAAGCCACCGGCGTCACCGCTTCCACTGCGTCGTGCGGCCTGGTGCTGCTGCACCACCGTGCCGATGCTGCCCACCAGGGCGTTGTCGGCCAGGCGCAGGCTGGCATGCGCATCACCGCGCAGTGCACCGGCCTGCTGCGCGATCACGTCGCGGTCGGCGAACTGCAGTGCGCCCAGCAACGGCTTCAGGCCGGCATCCTGGCGGCCCGCGGCAGTAGCCAGCGCACGGCCGAGGCCATCGCTGCCGTTGCCGGCGGTGAGCTGCGCCAGCTGGTCGAAGCCCGGGTTCGCCGTCAGCGACAGGCCCTCGGCGGTCTGGTTGATGTTGAAGCTCAGCAGCGAGTTGTGGCGTGGACGGAACACCTCGCCGTCGGTGATGCTGGCGGTGTACCCGGTATCCCCCAGACGCACCGCATCGGTGAAGCCGCCCTGGTAGATCGGCCCGCTCACCAGTTCACGCTGGTAGTTGCCGGCATAGAAGCCCTGCGCCACGTTCAGTTCAAGGTGTGCACCGGGCGAGATCACCAGCGCGCCTTCGTTGGCACCGTCATCGAAGAATTCACCCACGCGCAGGCGGCCATTGCCTGCGCCGCCGGTCTCGGTCACGTCGAACAGCACTTTGCCACCCGGCATGATGTTGACGTAGCCATGGGTGACCAGGTCGCCACCGCGCGGCATCAGCGTGCCGTACACGCGCAGGCGGTTGAAGCCATCTTCGCGGAAAGAGGGACCGGTGCCGCCAAGCAGGGCGTCGGAATCGTTGCCGACCGAGGCGATATCACCGTGGCCAACCACCATGCCGGCGGCCAGCACGCGCAGTTCCGGGGTGCGCAGAGCGCCGCCTTCCAACGCGATGGTGCCGTTCTCCACCAGCATGAAATCGGCGCCGGTGGTCTCTGCGGTGCGCCAGGTGGCGCCCTTGCTCACGCGGATGACGCCGGCCGAGTTGCCCAGCGTGGAGGCGTCCAGCTCGGACAGGCGCAGGCTCGCCAGCAGGTCGGCCTGGATGCCCGGATCGCTGAGCAGTTCCTGTACCGAGAACGCGCCGATGCCATTGGGGCCGCGGGCGGCGAAGTTGTAGATGCTGACCGCCTGGTTGATGTAGGTGCTGGCCCAGTCGGTATTCCAGCGCGCGAAGTCGTCATCGACGAACGCCTGCAGCTGGCGCGCAGTACGCAGGTAGCCCGGGTTGATGTCGCCGCTGACATTGCCGGTGACGTTGAGGGTATCGCCCGGGTCGCGGTAGCCGGCGGCGGTGATGATGTTGTTGCTGTAGATGTCCTGGCCGGGGAAGGTTTCCAGCCTGCGGCCGCTGCCATCGGGATCGAAGCTGACCGACGCACCGGTGGTGCGGGACGGGTCGCGGAACACCAGCAGCCCGTTGGGCTGCACCACCTCATACATGGCCTTGTGCAGCAGGCCGGCATCCATGCCGCCACCGTAGTTGCCGGTGTAGATCTCGGTCATCCGCGGCGACGGCGTGTAGATCACCTTGCCGCCGCTGCTGGCCGCGTGGATCTGTACCGAGTCGACCAGGGGCAGGTCACCGGCCAGGTAACGCTCGACACCACCGGACTGCATGATCGAGCACGAGGAGATGCAATGACCGGACACGATGGTGTTCAGGCCGTTGGTGCGGATCACGCCCTGCAGCCACTCACCGGCAATCAGCGCGCCACCGTTGGAGGTGCGCAGCACGACTTCGCGGATCGGGCGGCCTTCGGCCTGCGCCTTGGCCAGCAGGGCGGGCAGCGCGACCACGTCGGCGACGGTGACACCGCCGCTGAGTACGACGCGATCGCCCTGCACGTGATAATTCATTGCCATGACGTCATGCGCCTGGCCAAGGGCTGCGATGCCCACCACAGCGGCCAGGGCGATGCTCAACTTCGAATGCTTCATTGCGTTCTCTCTCTCCACCCGCACCACGCGGGTCGAAAGCAGAACGCCGCAGCAGCACGAACGCCCCCAGTGCGGCCGTCGAAAAAACATGAATGCATTCACAATGGAAATGCGAAAGAAACACGGGCTTCCCCATCCGGTCACCGTCGCGTAAAACTCGATCACGCGTCCGTCACCGTCATCCGAGGCCCTCCCCTGTCCGTGCCCTCCCCTCTGCTCCGTCCAGCACCGGACCTGCCCGGGGTGCCGGACGTCTTCATCGCATTCGTACGCGAGGAACGCGCGCCGCTGTGCGCTTTCCTGCGTGCGCGCGGCGTCGGTCCCGACGATGCCGAGGACATCGCCCAGGACTGCATGGAACGGCTGATCCGCTACCGTGCACACGGCGCCGAGGAGCTGCGCCTGCTGCTGTACCGCATCGCCCGCAACCGCCTGGCCGACCGCGGACGCGGCCCGCAATCGCGCACCCACCTGCCGCTGGCCGAACGCGACGGCAACGAAGAAGCCGCCAGTGCTTCTCCTGACCCGCTGCGTCAGGCAGAATCCGGGCAGATGCTCGCCCTGCTGCGCCAGGCGCTGTTCAAGCTGCCCGAACGCGCCCGCGAGGTGTACCTGCTCAACCGCATCACCGGGATGAGCTATACACAGATCGCCCGGCATTGCGGCATCACCGCCAAAACGGTGGAAAAACATATTGCCCGCGCATTGCAGGGCCTGCGCAAGGAGCTGGGCCCCGATCCTCTCCACAACGATGGAGACGCCGAATGATCCGCAACGAAAACAGGGATGACACGTTGCCTTTTGAACACGCAAGCGCCTGGGTTGCCAGGCTGGAAGCTGCGGACTGCAGCGCCGAGGAACGCGAGGCGTTCGAAGACTGGCTGGCCGAGGACCCCGCGCACGTCAGCGCATGGGTGCAGGCCGAGAAGCTGCACCAGCGCAGCGCGGGGCTGGCCAGCGACCCATGGGTGCGCACGGCGGCGGCACGCAGCGCACGCCAGCCGCGGCGCCGCTGGCTGCCGGGCGTGGCGGCGGCCGCAGGCGTCTGCCTGGCAGTCGGCCTGGGCTGGATGCTTTACACCGACGGCAATCCCACGCCACTGATCTACGCCAATGCCAGCCAGCAGCCCCAGCTGCGTACGCTGGCCGACGGCAGCACCGCCACGCTCGATGCCGACACCACGCTCACCGCACGCTTCGGCTGGCGCAAGCGTGAGCTGGCGCTCGAACACGGTCGCATCCAACTGCAGGTGGCGCCGTCTTCGCGCTCGCTGCGGGTGCAGGCCGGCAGCAGTTCGATCCGCGACATTGGCACCACTTTCCAGGTCGAGCGCCTGACTGATGGCCGGGTCGAGGTCGCGCTGCTGGAAGGCGTGGTGGAAGTCACCAGTGGCAACGCGCAGCACACGCTTTCGCCGGGCCAGCAGCTGCAGGTGCTGGCTTCGGGCAGGATCCAGCCCGGCCCGCAGCTGTCCACCACGGCCGCAGCCGAAGCCTGGCCGCAAGGCAAGCTGGTGTTCGACGGCACACCGCTGGCCACGGTGGTTGAGCGCATGAACCGCTATGGCAGCACGCCGCTGGTGGTTGCCGACCCGGATATCGCCGATCTTGCCGTCAGCGGCACCTTCCGCGCAGGCGACGCGCACGAACTGCTTTCCGCCCTGGAGCTGGGGTGGTCCATTGCTGGCCAGCCGCGCTCGGATGGCGCGCTGGAACTGCGCCGCACCTACTGAGGCGGCGGCCGATGCCGTCGCCGGGCGTGCTGCGATGCGGGCTGCTGCATGCCCTGCTGGGTGCTGTACTGGTGCCCGCCCTGGGTACCACGGCGACAGCAGCAACCCAGGCGCCTGCGCCGATCGACTATCGCATCAAGCCCGGTCCACTGGCCCCGGCACTGCAGCAGTGGGCCCGCCAGAGCGGCATCGCGCTGGTGTACGACGCGCGTGAGCTGGCGGATCTGCGCACGCCGGGTGCAGCGGGCGCGCTGGCGCCGGCCGCCGCACTGAAGCAGCTCGTCGCCGGCATGCCGGTGAACATCCTGCAGACGCCCAGTGGTGGTTTCGTGGTGCGCCGGCATGCCGCGCCAACCGCAGTCGCGGTGCCACCCGCCAAACCGCCCGTACCGCCGCCGCCCCCCAGGCCTGTGCAGGTGGAGCTGGCGCCGATCCATGTCACCGGCAGCCGCTTGCCGCGCACTTCGGTGCAGACCACGTTGCCGGTCACGGTGATCGATCGCGAGGATATCCTCCGCAGCGGCTATGGCACCCTGTTCGATCTGCTGCGCCACCTGCCCGGAATGAACGGCCACCCGCCGCTGAGCACCTCGCGCGGCGGCGATTCGCTGTACCTGCCGGTGGGCGCGGCGGCGACCACCAGCCTGGATGGCATGGGACCGCGTGCCACCCTGTTCCTGGTCAATGGCCGCCGCCTGCCGCGTTACCCGATGGTGTCGCTGGAAGAAGGCGGACTGACCGACCTGGGCGGCATTCCCCTCAGCTTTGTCGAACGCGTCGAACTGGTGCGCGGCGGCGCATCGGCCATCTATGGCGCCGATGCCATGTCCGGGGTGGTCAACATCATCCTGCGCGATCAGGCCGAAGGGCCAGAGGCGACGCTGCAGTCGGGTGTCAGCAGCCGCGGGGATGGCGACCAGTACCGCCTGCAGGCCGCAACCGGGGGCGTGCGCGAAGGTGGCGATCGCTGGTTTGCCGGCGTCGACCTGCATCGCATCCAGCACGTGGCCGGTGACCAGCGCGACTGGCATGCCGAGACTTCGCTGTATCCGATCGGCCTGATCATGGCCAACGGCGATTACTACCCGGCCACGCAGTGCCATGCACCGTTGCAACGCGAGGAGGATGGCTGCTGGTTCGACAACGCCCGCCCACGTTCGCTGCAGCCCGCGTCGGAAACACTGTCGGGCTACCTGCGCTACCGCCACGAACGCGGCGAGGGGCGCTACGCCTACGTCGAAGCCCGCGCCAGTCACAACCGCCAGCGCTTTGAACTCGGCCCGACCGCGGTCGCGCTCAATTTCAACCGCGGCGCGGTTCTCAACGTGGTCCTGCAGGAGGGTGGCGAAGTACGTCCGCGCGTGCATGCCACCGAAGGTGACCTCAGCGTCGGCATGGGCCGCGAACGTCCCGGCCGCAGCTGGGATGCCGGCGTGAGCGCGCAGCGCAGCCAGGTCGACCTGCGCACAGAAGGTACCGTGCGCAGCGAACGCCTGCTGGAGGCGGCGCGCACACTGGATTTCCTGCCCGGCTTTTCCACGCTGCCCGCCGGGCTCGCCGCTGAACTGTTTCCGGCGATCCACAACCGTGGGCGCACCGAACAGTGGCAGGGCTGGTGGGGCGTGCAGCGCACGCTGATGACGTTGCCTGGCGGCCCGGCACAGCTGGCGACGGGCATCGACCTGCGCCGCGAACGCTGGACCTCGCTGCCCGACCCGCTGCTGGGCAAGGGCGAGCTCGCATTGGGCCTGCCGGTGGAGCAACGCCGGTTGTCGCGGCAGAGCAACGCGGCCTATGCCGAACTGGGCCTGCCGCTGGCATCAACCCTGCGCCTTGACCTGGCCGCGCGGTTGGACCGCGATGGTGGCGACAGCGCGTTCTCGCCGCGCGCCGGCCTGCGCTGGAGCCCGGGCCCGCACTGGTCGTTCCTGGTGGCCAGCGGCCGTGGCTACCGCGCGCCCAGCCTGTTCGAGCAGCGGCGTCCACCCGGCTATTTCGGCCTGCTCCCCCTGCCGGCATCGGACAGCCTGCCAGCCTGCGCGCGTCCGCTGCGCGGCGGCGGTTGTGCGGTGGAGGTCGAAGTGGTCGAGAACAATGCACTGAAGGCCGAGACCTCACGCAGCCATTCACTGGCCGCCAGCTGGACACCCAGCGATGCATTCTCGCTCTCCCTGACCCACAACATCGTCGAGCTGCGCAACGAGATCCTGGCGCTGCAACCCGGCGATGCGCTGTGGAATCCCGGCACCTGGGAACTGGATGATCAGGGCCGCCTGCGCGACCTGCGCCTGTCCTTCGACAACATCGGCCGCACCACGTCGCGCAACTGGGTGCTGCGTGGCGAGTACCGCATCGATGACGGTCGCAACGGGCAGTGGCAGTTCTCGCTGGACGCACTGAAGCAGCAGGAGCTGCGGCGTGATCGCAGCCATGGCAGGTCGGTGGACCTGCGTGGGCATGCCACGCCGGCGAACGCGGCCATCGTCAACGTGCAGTGGCAGAACCCTTCCTGGGACATCGCCCTGCGTGGCAACCGCGTGGGCCGCACGCGTGCATGGCTGGCCGGCGAGGACTGTGCGCAGGAACAGCACGCGCAGCGACGTTGCATGAACCCGGCGCAGCTGCGCTGGAACCTGCACCTGGCACGCCGGCTGGGCCCGCGCGTGACCGCTGCACTGGATGTGCACAACCTGCTGGACACCCAACCGGTGAATCACCTGGTGGGCAGTGGTGGGCAGATGGCCGGGCTGGACGACCCGCTGGGGCGCTACTTCCTGCTGACCCTGCAGTTCCGCTGAGCGTAGTACCCTACGCCGCCTGTTCCACCGCGTCGAAGGCGAGTCATGAAAGCCTACCTCTGGTTCCTGGGCGCGCTCATGCTGTTCTTCGCGCTGCCCTTCCCCTGCCTGATCTACTTTGGCACCAGCTGGCCGCTGGATGTGGGCGACCGCAGCGCGCCGTGGCTGGCACTGGGCCTGCTGGCGACCTCGCTGGCGCTGTGGCTGGTGCTGCTGTACGCCTTCCTGCATTACCTGCTGCTGGCGCCCCCGCGCGCCCTGCAACGCGTGCGCAGCATCCTCGCCGACGGGCAGCCACGCAGCGCACGCATCGAGCAGGCCGAACAGACCGGCGTGCAGGTACGCGGCTTCACGCAGTGGCGACTGCAACTGGCCTTCGACAATCTGTCCGGCACGCCGATCACCGAAGCGCTGGTGGTGGTCGACAGCAAGCCACAGCTGCAGCGCTTTGCCGTGGGCAGGCACGTGGATGTGCTGCTCAGCCGCACACCGGGCGCCTCGCCCAACCTGATGCTGGAAGGAGCGCAAGCGGAACTGGACCATGCCAGCCTGTGGCGCCGCGCGATCGGCGGCGTGATCGGCATCCTCATGGTCGCTGCCGCGTACGTCGTGGTCTATCGCCTGCAGAGCGAAGGCCTGGGCTGGACGTTCCTGGGCTTCGGCCATCCACTGCTGGTCTGCCCGCTGGTGCTGTGCAGCTACCTGATCGGCCTGCGCCTGCTGGCGCGCCTGCTGGGCGGCACCCTGCAGATCGACGCACGCGGCGAATCCCTCAAGTACCGTGGTATCGCCGCCGAAGCACGGGTTCTGGATGTGCGCCAGACCGGCACCTACGTCAACGAACAACCACAGGTGGAGTTCCAGCTGGAGTATCTCGACCGCGAGGGCAACGTGCAGCAGGCCAGTGTGCGTCGCTTCGTTGCGCTGCTCGAGCTGGCCAACATTCCGCGCGGGCAGGTCGACATCCTGTATGACCCGGATGATCGCCGCAGCGTGCGCATGGAGCACGCATGAAGCGTCCGGTATCCACGCCACTGGTGTTCGCTGGAGTGGTACTGGCCCTGGCCGGAGTCGCTACGGCGGGCGGCGCGTTGCAGACGGTCAACGCGACCCTGCGTGGCGCCGTTTCGACCGTACCTGCCGATGCAACGCCGCAACACCCATGGGAACAACCGTTGCGCACGGTGGCGATCACCACGCCACGCGCGGCAGCCGAACCAATGCACCTGCCAGGGCGCGCGCGGCCGAACCTGCTGTTCGACGCCGAGCGCCTGCAGGCCGCACGGCAGGCACTGGAGGCAATGCCCGGACTGGCCGGCGAACGCCTGGTCGTCTTCCACAGCATCCACTTCCATGACGACGGCCGCATCGACATCGACCTGGTCGACCCACGGCAGCCGGGCCATGTTGACGGCTACCACTACCAACGCGGGCAGTGGCGCAAGGGCGAAGCTGTGAATCCACAGCAGTTCGCACCCACCATCACCCTGCGCCGCAGCAGCACCGCACTGGCCAACATCGATTTCGACGCCGTGCCACGGGTGGCGCAGGCGCTGCAGGAACAGCGCAATGCACTGATGCGTACGCCCGCTGAAGTCGGCCATGTGTATGTGGTCGTCCGCAAGGGCGGCAAGCTGGTGTGGCTGCCGGATGAAGTCGCCGGCGACCGCCAGACCGTGCGCCTGCGCTACGACGCCCGAGGCAACCTGCAGTAGACAAAGGGGACGGAGGGGATGAAGTCACCTCACCGAGCGGGCAATGGCGTACTGCGCGGCGTAATAGGTCGACAGCACCAGCAGGCTGGCCAACGGCAGGCCACCGCCGAATCGATCCCACGCCAGCAGCGAATCGCTGGCGACGAACAGCAATGCGCCACCGGCGGCCCAACGGGCGCTGCTGCGCTCAAGCGCATCCGGTTGCGGCCGTTTCCAGCTGCGTGCCAGTGCAAGCACCGCCATCATCGCCAGCACCACGACGTAAGCCAGCACCGGCACGCGCATCGACAGCGGCAGGTGTGGCCACAGGCCGGCGACGTTGATCGAAGCGAATGCGGCAAGCAGCACGAAAGCGCCCAACAATCCTCGCCCTGCGCGCAGCCCGGCACGGAACGCGGCGAAGTAGCACAGGTGTGCAAGCAGGAACGCGATCAGCCCCGGTACGAATGCATCGATCGGCAGCATCAGCGCGATATCGCCCAGGCAGGACAACAGCATGCCGGCCAGCACCGCCCGTCGATAGAACGCATCCATCACCGGCGTCGCCTGCCAGGCGATGGCGGCGATCAACAGCGTGGTGGCCGGTTTGGCCAACCAGTGCAGCCAGCGCCCGTCGCCCTCGGCAAACGCGCCGGCGATGGCGAGGACCGCCACCACCAGGATCACCCCATCGCGCGTGCGCAGGCTCATCGCGCCTTCCACAACTCTGCAAGGCGGTCAGCGCGGCCGGCGATACGCTCCAGCACCGGATACTGCAGGCCGCCGTGGTAATCGATCTTCATCGTATCGATGCGGTCGAACTGCTTGACCAGCAACACCATCGGCGCCTTGTCAGTGGCTGCGGCAGCCACGGCATCCTTCAAGCGCTGGCTGCTGTACTCACGCCCGCCAACGGCAATCACCTTCATGCCCGGCGCAAGACCGGCATTGAAGGCCGGGCTGTCCCAGATCACATCACCGACCACGCCAGTGTCGAGCACGGTCGCACCCAGCGAATAGGCCAGCAGCGCGGCTTTGGCGCGCTTTTCCTGCGCCTTGTAGGCCTCGTTCGGTGCATCGCGGTAGACCAGCTTCCAACCGGCCAGCTCCAGGCCGCCGGTCAGCGAACCGTGCCCGTCCAGGCGCTGGCGCAGGAAGCTGGCCCAGTCGTACGGCGCGATGCCGTTCAAGGTCGCCACCACGTCGTCGAAGGTGTACGGATTGACGTCCCAGTCGCCATTGCCGACGCCGAAGAACGCGCGCGCGAAATCATCCAGGCTGCGCCGGTTGCCGGTCAGGCCACGCAGCTTGCCTTCCACTTCCAGCCACAGCATCTGCCCGCCGGAATAGTAGTCCTCGCTCATCTGGTAGTTGCGGTACGGCAACGTGCGGCGCTGGGCGATGGTCGGGTCGTTGGTGGTGTCCTGCAACGGCCGCCAGGCCAGGCCAGGGCGGCCACGATCGTAGGTCGCTGCCACATTGGCCAGCATGTCGCGCGCCTGCTCGCTGCTCCACAGCCCCGAACGCGCGGCCAGCACCTGGCCCCAGAACTGGGTCTGGCCCTCGTATACCCACAGCAGGCTGTCGCCCATCGGTGTATTGAAGTTGGCCGTGGCCAGATCGGCGCCGCGGCGGTACTTGCCGTTCCAGGAATGGGTGTACTCATGCGGCAGCAGGTCACGCATCCACGCGTTGCTGTCCCACTCGGTGAAGTAGCCCGGGTCGGCGCTGTTCTCGCTGGAGCGATGGTGCTCCAGGCCGATGCCGCCGAGACGATCGGTCAGCGCAAGCAGGAACTCGTAGTGATCGTAATGGCGCGCGCCGTACAGCTTGTCCGCCTGCTGTACCAGCGCGCGGTGCACCTTCAGCTGCGCGTCGGTCGGCTTCAGCGATTTGGCATCGTCTGCAAACACGTTCAGATGCACCGGCGCCTTCGCGCCCGGGTCGAGGTCGATGCGCTGGTGATGCTCACCGGCAAACAGCGGCGAATCGACCAGGTGATCGTATGAAATCGGCTTGAACACCACGGTGTCGCCGTCGCGGCGCGCGGTTTCCAGCGCGGTGGCGTAGGCCCAGCCCTTGGGCAGGGTCACACTGGCCTGCGCCTGCAGGTTGCGTGCATCCACGCCGGCCGGATACAGCGAATTGGCGTTCCACTGCAGGTTGAGCATTTCCGGGGTCATCACCACCCTGCCTTGGCTGCCCCCCTGCGAAGACAGGAAATCGAAGTGGGCGACGATTTCGCTCACACCTTCGGGCACATCCACCTTGAACGCGTAGACGTTGAACTGGTCGCGCTGCCAGGCCAGCGGTTTGCCGTTGGCGGTCACGCGCAGGCCGGCCAGCTTGTCGATCGGGCCGGTAGGCGAATGGTTGCCGGGAATCCACTGCGGATACAGCAGGGTCATCGGGCCGGGCTTGGCCGGCACGGTGGCGGTCACCTTGAAGATGCGCCGGGCCAGGTCGCGCGCATCGACATCGATGCGCAGCAGGCCGGGCGCGGCGGCATCGCCCGGCGGCGAGGTCTGCGCCAGCGCGGGCGTGGCCGCCAGCGCGAACAGCACGGACATCACCAGGGCACGGGTTTTCATCAGGCAGGTTCCAGCAGCGGTAGAAGTACCGATGCTAGGCCTGTGCGATGCGCGGCCCCATGGCCGAAGGTCATGGGTGTGTGCCTATCCACGCATGGCGTGGATCTACTGGAGCGGTGCGCTCGCGCTGCATGGATGCACCGGACCGGGTGCAGTAGATCCACGCCATGCGTGGATGAGGCGCTTTCCGGTCAATCGATCAACCGCAGACGCAGTTCCTTCGGCAGCGCGAACACCATCGATTCCGGCTCGCCGTCCAGCTCACCAACGCCGGAAGCGCCCAGCTCGGCCAGGCGTGCCAGCACGCCATCCACCAGCACCTGCGGCGCCGAAGCACCCGCGGTCACGCCGATGTGCTGCTTGCCGACCACCCAGTTCGGGTCGATCTCGTGCGCGCCGTCGATCAGGTAGCTTTCCACGCCTTCACGGCGGGCCAGCTCGCTCAAGCGGTTGGAATTGGAGCTGTTCGGCGAACCCACCACCAGCACCAGGTCGCAACGCTTGGCCAGGTCGCGCACGGCGTCCTGGCGGTTCTGCGTGGCGTAGCAGATGTCGTCGTTCTTTGGCCCCTGCATGGCCGGGAAGCGCTCGCGCAACGCATCGATGATGCCGCGCGTGTCATCCACCGACAGCGTGGTCTGGGTGGTATAGGCGAAATTTTCCGGCTGGTTGATCTGCAGCGTGGCGACCTGCTCCACGTCCTCGACCAGGTAGATCTGGCCGGTGCCCGCTTCGCGGCTCCACTGCCCCATCGTACCTTCCACTTCCGGGTGGCCGGCGTGGCCGATCAGCACCACGTCTCGGCCGGCCCGGCAGTGGCGGGCGACTTCGAAGTGGACCTTGGTCACCAGCGGGCAGGTGGCATCGAACACCTTCAGCCCGCGACGCTCCGCTTCCTGGCGCACGGCCTGGGAAACGCCGTGCGCGCTGAAGATCACCGTGTTGTTGTCCGGCACCTCGTCCAGTTCCTCGACGAAGATCGCACCGCGCTGCTTCAGGTCATCGACCACGAAGCGGTTGTGCACCACTTCATGGCGGACATAGATGGGCGCGCCCAGCGTTTCGATCGCGCGCTTGACGATCTCGATCGCACGATCGACGCCGGCACAGAATCCACGCGGGTTGGCGAGCAGCACATCCATCAGTCAGGTCTCCCGGCAGCGGCCGGCTTACGGTTTCGGGTTGGCATTATCCGCCTTTTTCGCGGATTTGCCTTCGAACAGGCCAAACAGGGCGATGCCCACGGCACCCACCACGATGGCCGAATCGGCGATGTTGAACGACGGCCAGACATGCTCGCCGACGTACCACTGGATGAAATCGACCACGTGGCCATGCACCTGGCGGTCGATCACGTTGCCGATGGCGCCGCCGATGATCAGTGCATATGGCACCGCCGCCTTCCAGTTGCCACGGGCAGTGCCGCGCAGCCACCAGGCCATCAGGCCACTGATGGCGATCGCCAGCACGGTGAAGAAGTGCTTCTGCCAACCACCGGCATCGCTCAGGAAACTGAACGCCGCACCGGTGTTGTAGGTGCGATACCAGTTCCAGAAGCCGTCGATCACTGCCACCGGCTGGAACTCCGGCAGGCTCGACAGCACCCAGGCCTTGGACCACTGGTCCAGGCCGATGATCAGCGCCGACAACAGCAGCCAGACCAGCGCATTCGGATGCGGACGCGGGGCGGCCATCAGAACCAGCTCCGCACTTCACCGGCGCCGGTGATGTTGCTCACGCAGCGGCCACACAGTTCAGGGTGGTCGGCGTTGCTGCCGACATCGGCACGGTGGTGCCAGCAGCGCACGCACTTGGACTTCGCGGTCGGCTGCGCGCTCACGAACACTTCGTCGGTGGTTGCCGGGCGCACCTGCACGTCGCCGCTGATGAACAGGAAGCGCAGCTCATCGGCCAGCGGCTGCCAGCGCGCGGCCTGCGCTTCGCTGGCGGCGATGGTGATCTCCGCTTCCAGCGCGGCGCCGATCGCACCATTGGCGCGCATCGGCTCCAGCACCTTGGCCACCTGTTCGCGCACGGCCAGCAGCTGCTCGAAATCAGCGGCGTTGAGCTGTGCATCGGCCGGCAGCGGCGCAAGGCCTTCATACCAGGTCGCGAACAGCACGTGGCCGGCACGCTCACCCGGCAGGTAATCCCACAGCTCGTCGGCGGTGAAGGTCAGGATCGGCGCCACCCAGCGGGTGAACGCCTCGGCGATGTGGTACATCGCGCTCTGTGCCGAGCGACGACCGTTGGAATCGGTCGGCATCGTGTACAGGCGATCCTTGGTCACATCCAGGTACAGCGAGCCCAGATCCACGCTGCAGAAGTTCAGCAGCAGCTGCACGATCTCGGCCATGTCGTAGTTGTCATACGCGGCCTTGATCTTCTCCTGCAGCTCCCAGGCGCGATGCACGATCCAGCGGTCCAGCGCGACCATCTCGTTCAACGGCTGCAGGTGCGCCGCCGGATCGAAACCGTCCAGGTTGCCCAGCAGGAAGCGTGCGGTGTTGCGCAGGCGACGGTAGGCATCGGCATTGCGCTTGAGGATTTCCTGCGACAGCGACATCTCGTTGCTGTAGTCGGCCGAGGCGATCCACAGGCGCAGGATGTCCGCGCCCAGCTTGTTCATGATGTCCTGCGGCTCGATGCCGTTGCCCAGCGACTTGGACATCTTGCGGCCGTGCTCGTCCACGGTGAAGCCGTGGGTCAGGCACTGCTTGTACGGGGCGCGCTTGTCGATCGCCACGCCGGTCAGCAGCGAGGACTGGAACCAGCCGCGGTGCTGGTCCGAACCTTCCAGGTACAGATCGGCCGGCTTGCCGAAACCGCGCGCGGCCAGCACGCCTTCATGGGTCACGCCCGAGTCGAACCACACATCAAGAATGTCGGTGACCTTCTCGTAGTCGGCCGCTTCGGCACCCAGCAGTTCGCTGGCGTCCAGCGAGTACCACACGTCGATGCCCTCGGCTTCAACGCGGTCGGCAACCTGCCGCATCAGCTCCACCGAACGCGGGTGGATCTCACCGGTCTGGCGATGGGTGAACAGTGCGATCGGCACGCCCCAGGTGCGCTGGCGCGAAATGGTCCAGTCCGGGCGGCCATCGACCATGCTCTGGATGCGCGCCTTGCCCCAGCTCGGGAACCAGCCGACGGTATCGATGGCGGCCAGCGCATCGTTGCGCAGGTTGGCCTTTTCCATCGAGATGAACCACTGCGGGGTGGCGCGGAACACCACCGGCGTCTTGTGGCGCCAGCAATGCGGGTAACTGTGGCGGATCGGGTGGAAGGCCAGCAGCGCGCCGTTGTTGCGCAGCACGCCGACGATGGCCTCCTGCGCCTTCCACAGATGCTGGCCAGCCAGCACCACGTCGCCGGCCGGCGGTGTCGATTCCAGGTACACGCCGCGGCCGTCGATCGGAGTGATCTGGCCGGCGTTGTACTTGTCCAGCAGGCCGTATTTCTGGCTGACCACGTAGTCTTCCTGGCCGTGACCGGGCGCGGTGTGCACCGCACCGGTACCGTCCTCGTCGGACACGTGTTCGCCGTTGAGCACCAGGATCTCGCGCTCCGGGTAGAACGGGTGCGCCAGCAGCTGGTTCTCCAGCGCCGAACCCTCGGCCTCACCATGCAGCACAACCGCTTCCACGCCGTAGCGCTGCAGTGCGCGCTCGGCCAGGGCAGCAGCCAGCACCAGCCAGCGGCGCTTGCCGTTGTGGGCGGGGCCTTCGGCCAGCACGTAGTTGATGTCCGCACCCAGCGACACGGCCAGCGATGCCGGCAGCGTCCACGGGGTGGTGGTCCAGATCGGCACCGCCACTTCCACGTCGGCCGGCACGCTCACGCCAAATGCCTGTGCCACCGCCTGCGCGTCGCGCGCGGCGTAGGCCACGTCGATCGCCGGCGATTCCTTTTCCTGGTACTCGATTTCCGCTTCGGCCAGTGCCGAGCCACAGTCGAAGCACCAGTACACCGGCTTGGCACCGCGCACCAGGTGACCATTGGCCACGACCTTGGCCAGCGCGCGGATTTCATTGGCTTCGAAGTCGAAGCTCAGGGTCTTGTACGGGTTGTCCCAGTCGCCGGTCACGCCCAGGCGCTTGAAGTCCACGCGCTGGATGTTGATCTGCTCCTCGGCGAACTCACGGCACTTCTGCCGGAACTCGACAGCGTCGAGCTTGGTGCCGACCTTGCCCCACTTCTTTTCCACCGCGATCTCGATCGGCAGGCCATGGCAATCCCAGCCCGGCACGTAGGGCGCATCGAAGCCGGCCAGGTAGCGCGACTTGACGATGATGTCCTTCAGGATCTTGTTGACCGCGTGGCCCAGGTGGATGCGGCCGTTGGCGTACGGCGGGCCGTCATGCAGCACGAACAGCGGGCGGCCGGCGGCGTTGTCGCGCAGCTGCTGGTAGAGCCCCTGCTCTTCCCAGCGCGCCAGAATGCCCGGCTCGCGCTTGGGCAGGTCGCCGCGCATCGGGAATTCGGTGGCAGGCAGGTTCAGGGTGGTCTTGTAGTCCTGGCTCACGCAGTGGCTCGCAATCTATGTTCGGAAAGGATGGCACGCGCCTGTTCGGCGTCGCGGTGCATCTGGTCGGTCAGCGCCGCCAGATCATTGAATTTCTCTTCGTCGCGCAGCTTGGCGACGAATTCGACATCGATGTGGCGTCCATACAGGTCGCCCTGGAAATCGAACAGGTGCGCTTCCAGCAACGGCTCCACGCCATCCACGGTCGGCCGGGTGCCGAAGCTGGACACCGATGGCCACGGCTGGTCGAACACCCCGTGTACCCACGTCGCGTAGATGCCCGACAGTGCCGGGGTCTTGGGGAAGCGCAGGTTGGCGGTGGGAAAGCCCAGCGTGCGGCCAAGCTGGCGCCCGCGCACCACCCGGCCACTGATCGCATAGGGGCGGCCGAGCAGGTCGCCGGCACGGGCGAAGTCGCCGTCCTGCAGCAGTTGGCGGATGCGGGTGCTGGAAATGCGCTCGCCATGCAGGTCGACCGTCTCGATCTCACCGGCAGTAAAGCCCAGTTCGGCACCCAGCGCCTGCAGCAGCGCCAGATCGCCGCGACGGCGGTTGCCGAAGCAGAACTCCGGGCCGATCCACACTTCGCGGGCGCCCAGGCGATGGGCCAGCAGCCGGCGCACGAAGTCCTCGGCAGGCATCGCCGCCATCGCCGCATCGAAGCGCAGCAGGCCAACGGCATCCACGCCCAGTTCGCGCAGGATCTCGACCTTGCTGCGGGCAAGGGTCAGCCGCGGCGGCGGCGTGCCCTGGGCAAAGAATTCACGCGGCAATGGCTCGAAGGCTACTGCCGCTGCGGGGACACCCAGGGCGCGCGCGCGCGCGACCGCGTGCCGCACCAGCGCACGATGGCCCAGGTGGAGGCCGTCGAATGCACCGATGCAGACCACGCTTCCGTTGGGGAACAGCTCCCCGCCCTCGACGCTTCTGAACAGCCTGCTCATCAACTCTCGTTCCGGCCGGCCGCAGCCCGCCGCTTCAATGGTGTAACCCTGAAGTATAGCCGCCGCAGCCCGCGATCAATGCCCACGCAGGTCGCGCGGACGGAAGCCCATCGCCACCATGGCCACCGCGTAGGTCAGGCCACCGCCGCCCACCAGCAGGCCGAGGGCGCCGATGCGCTCCCACACACCCATCGCCGCGAAGCCCGGCAGCCAGTACAGCAGGGCCAGCAGCACGCCGACCATCGCCACACAGGCCACTGCCAGCCGCAGCAGGTAGCCGCTCCAGCCCGGCCGGCGCTGGTAGACATCGGTCTTGCCCAGCCAGTACCAGAGCAACCCCAGGTTCAGGTAACTGGACAGCGCGCTGGCAATGCCCAGCGCCAGATGCAGGCCCGGCTGCTTGCCCAGCGCGGCCATCACGCCCTGCGCCTTCAGATCGTCGGGCACCATCACCTGGTACAGCACGGCCAGCAGGGCGAAGTTGAACACCATGTTGGCCACCAGCGCGGCCACGCCGGCGCGCACCGGGGTTTTGGTGTCCTGGCGGGCGTAGAACGCCGGCAGCACCACCTTCAGCAAGGCGAACGCCGGCAGGCCGAAGCTCAGGCCATACACCGACAGCGCCGTCATGCGGGTATCGAACGCGGTGAACTGGCCGTGCTGGAAGATCGTTGAAATCAGCGGTTCGGCCAACAGCAGCAGGCCCAGCATGGCCGGCACCGAGATCAGCAGGGTCATGCGCAGGCCCCAGTCCAGCGAGCGCGAGAAGCCTTCGCGGTCGGTGCTGACATGGTGGCGGGCCAGCGCCGGCAGGATGACCGTGCCCAGGGCCACGCCGAACACGCCCAGCGGCAGCTCCAGAAAGCGGTCGGCCAGCGACAGCCAGGACTGCGAGCCGTCGGTCAGCTTGGCAGCGATGACCGTGTCCAGCAGCAGGTTGATCTGCGCCACGGATGAGCCGAACAGGGTCGGCACCATCAGCGTCATCACCTTGCGCACGCCCGGATGGGTCCAGCCCCAGCGTGGCAGTGTCAGCAGGCTGATGCCCTTCAGCGAGGGCAGCTGGAACAGCAGCTGCAGCAGGCCAGCGGCCAGCACGGCCCATCCCAGCGCCAGGATCTGCTTTTCCGGGGTCCCGCCCAGCCGCGGCGCCAGCCACAGCGCGCCGGCGATCATGCACAGGTTGAGGATCACCGGGGTCAGCGCCGGCATCGCGAATTTCTGGAAGCTGTTCAGCGCGCCACCGGCCAGCGCGGTCAGCGAGACGAACAGCAGGAACGGGAAGGTCAAACGGAACAGGTCAACCAGCAGGCCCTGTTTTACCGGATCGGTATCCACACCGCTGGAGAAGACCGATGCCAGCTGCGGGGCGAAGATCAGCGCCAGCGCGGTCACCAGCATGAGGATGCCGCCCAGGGTGCCGGCGACCCGCGACATCAGTTCGCGCAGCTCGGCGTGGCTGCGGGTCTCCTTCACTTCCGTGAACACCGGCACGAATGCGGTGGCGAAAGACCCCTCGGCGAACAACCGGCGCAGGAAATTGGGTACCCTGAAGGCGACCCAGAAAGCATCAGTGATGGCGTTGGTGCCGAACGTGGTGGTCACCACGAAGTCCCGGACAAGTCCGAGTACGCGCGAGACCATGGTCATGCTGCTGAACGACAGCAGGCCCCGCAACAACTTGGGTGAACTCACTCAGCGTCCCTCTTGACAATCGACTTGACGTGCATTTCCTACGCCATCATACTAGCTAGCTTGCTGTTCCCATAACACCGATTTTTTCAGGAAACCACCACCGTGGCCAATATCAAGTCCGCCAAGAAGCGCGCCAAGCAGACCGTCGTGCGCAACGCGCGCAACGTGGCTCAGCGCTCGATGCTGCGCACCGCTGTCAAGAAAGTGATCAAGGCGCTGGACGCCAACGATGCCGCCGGCGCCCAAGCCGCCTTCGCCGTTGCACAGCCGATCCTGGATCGCTTCAGCGCGCGTGGCCTGATCCACAAGAACAAGGCTGCTCGCCATAAGAGCCGCCTGAACGACCGCATCAAGGCCCTCGCGGCCGCCTGATCCGGTTGGTTGCCCGGGCCTCGGCTCCGGCAGCACACAAAAGCCCGGCCTCGGCCGGGTTTTTTGTTGCCTGCGATCCGGCAGTACCGACCGCTGGCCGCCAATCCATCGGCGCTGCCGCCAGAGGCTGGCACCACCACCGACCAACAAAAAACCCGGCCGAAGCCGGGTTTTTCGCACGGAATCACAACGGCATCACTGTGCGTTGCGGGCTTCCAGCTCATCTTCCTTCTGGCGATCGAAGAACGCCATGATCCGGCTCATGATCGGGAAGGTGCCTTCCCGACCCAGCGCGGACACCAGGAACCACGGCTCCTTCCAGCCCAGCTCGGCCACGATCTGCTCGGCCGCCACCTTGGCCTCGTCCTCGAACATCAGGTCGGCCTTGTTCAGCACCAGCCAGCGCGGCTTCTGCAGCAGTTCCGGGTCATGCTTTTCCAGCTCGCGCTCGATCGCACGCACCTGCTCAACCGGCGAGATGCCTTCCACGCCACCTTCCATCGGCGAGATGTCGACAAGATGCAGCAGCAGGCGGGTGCGCTGCAGGTGGCGCAGGAACTGCGCACCCAGGCCGGCACCGTCGGCGGCACCTTCGATCAGGCCCGGAATGTCGGCAATCACGAAGCTGCGATAGTTCTCCACCTTCACCACACCCAGGTTCGGGTACAGCGTGGTGAACGGGTAATCGGCCACCTTCGGCGTCGCCGCCGAGACAGCACGGATCAGGGTGCTCTTGCCGGCATTGGGGAAGCCCAGCAGACCGACATCGGCCAGCAGCTTCAACTCCAGCTTCAGCGTGCGCTCCTCACCCGGCTCGCCCGGCAGCGCCTGGCGCGGCGAGCGGTTGGTGGAGCTCTTGAAATGCATGTTGCCCAGGCCGCCGCGGCCGCCCTTGGCCACCAGCAGGCGGTCGCCATGCTGGGTCAGGTCGCCGATGATCTCATCGGTGGCCACGTTGATGATCACGGTGCCGACCGGCACGGTGATGACCAGTTCTTCGCCACCCTTGCCATAAGCCTGGCGGCCCATGCCGTTCTCGCCACGCTGCGCCTTGAAGATGCGGTCATGGCGGAAATCGACCAGGGTGTTCAGGTTCTCGTCGGCGCGGATCCACACGCTGCCGCCCGCACCGCCGTCGCCGCCGTCCGGGCCGCCGAGCGGAATGAACTTCTCGCGACGGAAGCCAATGCAGCCGTTGCCGCCGTTGCCGGCGAACACTTCGATTTCTGCTTCGTCTACCAGTTTCATTGTTTCGATGCCTGCGATGGGCGCGGCACCTGCGCCGTCGCCTTGAATGTAATGCCGGGCCCTGCCCCGCAACCGGGCGATGCCCGTTTTACCACTGATTCCAACGAAAAACCCCGCCGAAGCGGGGCTCTTCATGCAGCGATCCCATGCCGGGGCACGGGCGCCGGCCGTTGCCTTATCAGGCTTCGACCGAGACGACGCTGACGGTGCGACGCTTCTTCGGACCCTTCACCGAGAACTCCACCTTGCCGTCCGTCAGGGCGAACAGGGTGTGGTCACGGCCGAGGCCGACGCCGGAACCCGGGTGGAACTGGGTGCCGCGCTGGCGCACGATGATGTTGCCGGCTTCAATGGCCTGGCCACCGAAGATCTTGACGCCGAGGTATTTCGGGTTGGAGTCGCGACCGTTGCGCGAAGAGCCTACGCCTTTTTTATGTGCCATGACCTATCTCCTTACTTGCTGCCACCGGCAATGCCGGTGATCTCGATTTCGGTGTAGTACTGACGGTGACCCTGGCGCTTCATGTGGTGCTTACGGCGACGGAACTTGATGATCCGGACCTTGTCGGCACGACCCTGGGACAGGACGGTGGCAGTGACCGCAGCGCCGCTCAGGGCGTCGCCGATCTTGATGCCATCGCTGTCGCCGAGCAGCAGGATGTTGTCGAACTTGATCTCGCTGCCGACTTCGACTTCGAGTTTTTCAATGCGGAGCTTTTCGCCCTGCGCCACGCGGTATTGCTTACCGCCGGTGACCAGTACTGCGTACATGACCAGACTTCCTCTGTAGTTATTGTGGTCTATGGACTGTCGCCATCGAGGGCGGACAGGAGCGGAATTGTACGCAGAGGGCCCCGGACGGGTCAAGTCAACCCCCTGAACGGCGGGGATCCCCGTGCAATGGGGCTGTGGAGGCGCGCCATGCTCGGCTGAACGGCACCGGGCTCAAGCCGCCGGGCATGGCTCGGGGCTGCACAAAGCTGTCGGATGGTCTCAGCAGGTGAGACTCCGGGCTGGCATTGTCGCCCATTGCCCCCATCTGGTCACCTCGGTAGGCTGACCGATTGCCGCCCTTTCGCTGGCCCGGCGGCCCAGCCACGCCCCCACAACCGGATTCCCCATGGCGATGGATTTCATCCGCATCCGCGGCGCGCGGACGCACAACCTCAAGAACATCGACCTCGACCTGCCTCGCGACAAACTGATCGTGATCACCGGCCTGTCCGGCTCGGGCAAGTCGTCGCTGGCGTTCGACACCATCTATGCCGAAGGCCAGCGCCGCTACGTGGAATCGCTGTCGGCCTACGCACGGCAGTTCCTGAGCGTGATGGAAAAGCCGGACCTGGACCACATCGAGGGCTTGTCCCCGGCAATCTCGATCGAGCAGAAGTCGACCTCGCACAACCCGCGTTCAACGGTCGGCACGATCACCGAGATCTACGACTACCTGCGCCTGCTGTACGCGCGGGTCGGCACCCCGCGCTGCCCGGACCACGGCTACCCGCTGGAAGCGCAGACGGTCAGCCAGATGGTCGACCACGTGCTGACGCTGGACCCGGAACAGCGCTACATGCTGCTGGCGCCGGTGATCCGTGATCGCAAGGGCGAGCATGCCCAGGTCTTCGACCAGCTGCGCGCACAGGGCTTCGTGCGCGTGCGGGTGGATGGCGAACTGTACGAGATCGACGAGGTACCGGCGCTGGCACTGCGCCAGAAGCACACCATTGAAGCGGTGATCGATCGCTTCCGCCCGCGCGAGGACATCAAGCAGCGCCTGGCCGAGAGCTTCGAAACCGCGCTGAAGCTGGGCGATGGCATGGCCTCGGTGCAGAGCCTGGACAGCGCCGACGCCACGCCGACGATGTTCTCTTCCAAATACTCCTGCCCGGTCTGCGATTACTCGCTGCCCGAGCTGGAGCCGCGCCTGTTCTCGTTCAACGCACCGATGGGCGCCTGCCCCGGCTGCGACGGCCTGGGCATGGCCGAATTCTTCGATCCCTCGCGCGTGGTGGTGCACCCGGAGCTGTCGCTGGCCGCCGGTGCCGTGCGCGGCTGGGATCGTCGCAACGCCTACTATTTCCAGCTGATCGCCTCGCTGGCCAAGCACTACAGGTTCGACGTCGATGCGGCGTGGAACTCGCTGCCGGCCAAGGTGCAGCAGGCCGTGCTGTACGGCAGCGGCGAGGACACGATCACCTTCACCTATTTCACCGAGGCCGGTGGCCGCACCCAGCGCAAGCATCGCTTCGAAGGCATCATTCCCAACCTCGAACGCCGCTACAAGGAAACCGAATCGGCGGCGGTGCAGGAAGAGCTGGGCAAGTACATCAGCGAGCATGCCTGCCCCGAATGCAACGGCGCCCGCCTGAACAAGGCCGCGCGCAACGTGTTCGTGGCCGATCGCCCGCTGCCGGAACTGGTGGTGCTGCCGATCGATGAAGCACTGAAGTTTTTCAGCGGCCTGAGCCTGCCGGGCTGGCGCGGCGAGATTGCCGCGAAGATCGTCAAGGAGATCGGCGAACGCCTGGGCTTCCTGGTCGACGTCGGCCTGGATTACCTGACCCTGGAGCGCAAGGCCGACACCCTGTCCGGTGGCGAGGCGCAGCGTATCCGCCTGGCCAGCCAGATCGGCGCCGGCCTGGTGGGGGTGATGTACGTGCTGGACGAGCCTTCGATCGGCCTGCACCAGCGCGACAACGAACGCCTGCTGGGCACCCTCACCCGCCTGCGTGACCTGGGCAACACGGTGATCGTGGTCGAGCATGACGAAGATGCGATCCGCCTGGCCGACTACGTGCTGGACATCGGTCCGGGCGCAGGCGTGCATGGCGGCGAGATCGTCGGCCAGGGCACGCTGCAGGACATCCTGGATGCACCGCGCTCGCTGACCGGCCAGTACCTGTCGGGCAAGCGTGCGATCGAGATCCCCGCGCGCCGGCACAAGCCGGACCCGCGGATGACGCTGCACCTGCGGGGCGCCAGCGGCAACAACCTGAAGGGCGTGGACCTGGCCATACCGGCCGGACTGCTGACCTGCGTGACCGGTGTATCCGGCTCGGGCAAGTCGACCCTGATCAACGACACCCTGTTCTCGCTGGCCGCCAACGAGATCAACGGCGCTTCGCACCCGATCGCCCCGTACAAGGAGATCGAGGGGCTGGATCTGTTCGACAAGGTGGTGGACATCGACCAGTCGCCGATCGGCCGCACCCCGCGCTCGAACCCGGCCACCTACACCGGGTTGTTCACCCCGTTGCGCGAACTTTTCGCACAGGTGCCCGAGTCGCGTGCGCGCGGCTACTCGCCCGGCCGCTTCAGCTTCAACGTGCGCGGCGGTCGCTGCGAGGCCTGCCAGGGCGATGGCCTGATCAAGGTCGAGATGCACTTCCTGCCGGACGTGTACGTGCCCTGCGATGTGTGCCATGGCAAGCGCTACAACCGCGAAACGCTGGAGATCCTGTACAAGGGCTTCAACATCAACGACGTGCTGGAAATGACCGTCGAGGATGCGCTGAAGCTGTTCGAGCCGGTGCCGTCCATCGCGCGCAAGCTGGAGACCCTGGTTGATGTCGGCCTGAGCTACATCAAGCTGGGCCAGAGCGCGACCACGCTGTCCGGCGGTGAAGCGCAGCGCGTGAAGCTGTCCAAGGAGCTGTCGCGCCGTGATACCGGCCGCACCCTGTACATCCTCGACGAGCCGACCACCGGCCTGCACTTCCACGACATCGAAGCGTTGCTGGGCGTGCTGCACAAGCTGCGCGATGAAGGCAACACCGTGGTGGTGATCGAGCACAACCTGGACGTGATCAAGACCGCCGACTGGATCGTTGATCTGGGTCCGGAAGGCGGCCATCGCGGTGGCACCATCCTGGTGACCGGCACGCCGGAAGACGTGGCCGCCTGCCCGCAGTCGTATACCGGCCAGTTCCTGGCGCGCATGCTGCCCTCCACCAGCGCGCGCCCGGACCAGCCTGCCGCTGTGGCCAACAAGCCCGACGCGCGCCCGCCGCGCAAGGTCAAGCCGGAAAAGCCGGCAAAGAAGGCCGCCGCCGCCAAGAGCACCGGCAAGGCCAGCAAAACAGCTACCGCCAGCAAGAAGAAGGACGCCTGATGAGCAGCGAACACAAGATCCTGGCCCGCATCCCGATCAGCGTGCGCTGGCGTGACATGGACAGCATGGGCCACGTCAACAACGCCAAGTACATCTCCTACCTGGAAGAAGCGCGCGTGCGCTGGATGCTGGGCGTGGACGGCGTGTCGATGACCGATCGCATCGCGCCGGTGGTGGCCGCGACCAACGTCAACTACCGGCTGCCGATCGTGTGGCCCAACGACATCCTGGTCGAACTGTTCGTCGAGCGCCTGGGCAACAGCAGCGTGACCATCGGCCACCGCATTGTCGACCAGGCCGACGAAAACCGGCTGTATTCGGATGGCAACGTGGTGGTGGTCTGGATGGATACGCAGACCGGCAAGAGCGCACCGTTGCCGGACGCGATCCGCAGCGCGTCTACCTGAAGGTAGTGCCGGGCCCGGGGCGCGCACGCCGCCACAAAAATGAGTGGGGCGGGCCCCCGCGCGGCCCGACGCCCCAGGGACATGGCAGTGGATCTTACCCCAGCAGCACCGCGCGGC